>QJVU01000130.1 GCA_003235605.1 Planctomycetota bacterium
CCTTCGTGGCCGGCGTCGACTACCAGCTCCGCGCCGGAGGCGCCTACCTGACCCTGTGCCTCAACCAGGTCTGTGCCGGCCATTGGGCCTATTACCTGGTCGGGTTCCTCACCAAGCTGCCCCTCGCCATGCTGGTGTCCCTGGGCCTCGTCCTCGTCTGGCGTGGTCCGCGATGGTCCCCGCGGCTCGTCACCCTCCTTTGGTTCGTGGTGCTGGTGCCGCTGGGTTACCTCTCCTTGTTCGCGAGCCTGCAGCTGGGCCTGCGCTACCAGCTACCCCTGCTCCCGATCCTGTGTCTGGTGGCGGCAAGACCGCTCGGCTGGCTGTGGGCCCGGGGTGGCGGCACCCGCGTCGTGTCCCTCGGGTTGCTGCTGTGGGCCACGCTCTCGAGCCTGGCCAGCTGGCCGCACTACATCGGCTTCTTCCATGAGCTGGCCCGTTCCCGGCCCTACCTGTTGTTCGGCGACTCGAACCTCGACTGGCATGGCGACCAGGCCAACCACCCCGATGGTCGGGCGCTTGCCGCGCGCCATCCCCACGCCGAGCGCGTCTACTGGGCCAGCGGCCCCCGTCTCGGAGAGGTCTATGCCTATGGCCTGGACCTGTGGCCCACGGAGCAGCCTCGCCTGGGACCGGTCCGGCACTGGTTGCGCTGCTTCCACCCCATCGACCGCGAGGGTGCCTGGTTCGCCTTCGTCTTGGAGGAGGCGGACTACCGGCGACGCATCGACGCGGGTGACCCGGAGGCAGCGTGGGACCTGGCGGTTGCCCTGCTCGGCACGTTGCGGCCCGGTGACCGGAGCCGGGCCGTGGGGCTCGCGGCCGATCTGGGACCCCGTGGCGACCCCATCCGAGAACAGGCCCGGCGCCTGGAGGACGGGCAGACCCCAGCCGCGGCAGTTCTGGACGGCTGGGCAGCCCTCGGTCGCCATGACCTGGTGCTGAAGGACCCCCGCACCCGCAACGACCTCCGCCGCCTGGCCTTCGCCCACTATGCCCGCCACGAGTGGGGCCCCTGCCGCAAGGCCCTCGAGGCCCTGGCCAAGGAGCGTCCCTTGGAACCCGATGAGCTGGTCCGCCTCGTCTACAGCTGCTTTCACCTCGCCGACCTGGACGGGACCATCGCCGCCCTGAGTCTCTTCCACCCGCCGGAAGGCACCTCGGCCTATGCCCAGAAGCGGGACCTGGAGCAGCGACTACTGCAACTCAAGGTTCACCTTCGGATGCTGGGCCACCGGTAACGACTGCAGTCTCACGGGTTCTGGGCGCTGTCGGGATCCCGTCGGCAAACCGTCGGAGGCCCGTTCAACGTCGGTTTCCCGGCGGCCCACCCACGCCTCCCAGGTCCCGCCGAGATCGCCTGGTGTTGGCATAACCTGTTGACTGGTAACGATCTCCAAAAAGAGCCACGTTCCCTGTCAGCACTGGCACGGTTGCTGCTCACAGAGAGCAGGTGGAAAGAAATGCAACGGGTAGTAAGACCTGTGGCAGGGATCTAAACCCGGAGGTGTGTGGTGCGCCTCCGGGTTCTTTTTTGTACTGAGGGCGCGGTGGAGGACGTCGAGTCCCCCGACAATCCCGGTTCACGACTGCCCGGGGAACTCCCGGGTGAAAAAGCGACCCCCGCCCCGGTCTTGTGGAGGACGCCATGACGCGAGTTGCAGCAACCATCCTGGCCCTCCTGATCCTGCTGGCGTGCCTGATGTTCCTTTGCCAGTCCTGCGGGAGCAAGCCACCTGACTACCTGTCCGAAGATGGCAAGCGCGGCTTTGTCGCCTACCACCGTCACTGCACGATCTGCCACAACGCCAATCCCTTCCTGGAGGGAACGACTTCTCCCGGAGGCCCGCCGATAGCCGGCTCCAGCGAGGAGTTGATTCGTCTGCGGGTGACCAAGCTGGCGTACCCGAAGGGCTACAAGCCCCAGCGGGACACCAAGCTCATGACGGTGCAACCCCAGGCCGTGCCAGACATCCCCTATCTGTACGCCTACCTCAAGGAAGTTAGAAAGCCCGAGTAGGTTCCACTAGGCTCTCTTGATGCCAAACGTGGGAACCGACCCCATTGCCGGTCGAGGCACGTACATCGGCCTCTTCCTGGTCACGTTGGCTACGTTGATGTACGAGATCCTGCTCACCAGGATCTTCAGCGTGACCGTCAACTACCACTCGGCGTTCTTCGCGATCTCGGTGGCAATGCTGGGCATGACGGTGGGCGCATTGATCGTCTACCTGAAGCCGAGCCGCTTTGCCGGCGAACGGGTACACGGCCAGATGCTGGTGGGTGCACTCCTCATGGCCGTCTTCATGGTCCTGGGGTTCTTGTTCCATCTGACCATCCCTTTCTACACATGGTGGCATCAGGCCCTCACATGCCTGGCTCTGGCGCTGCCTTTCATCTTTGGTGGCATCACCGTCTGCTTGGCTCTCACCAAGTTCCCCTGGCAGGTCGGATCGCTCTATGCGGCCGACCTGGCGGGTGCGGCGCTGGGGTGCCTGGCACTGATCTGGCTGCTCGATCATACGGACGCCGGGACCACCGTGATCGTCTGCGCCGCACTTGCCAGCCTGGGTGCTGCCTGCTTCAGCTCCCAAGTGAGCAACACCCTGGCGCAGGTCTCGGGGCTGGTCCTGTTCCTGGGGCTCGGCGGCTTCGCGCTCTACAACACCAGGCTGGTGGACGCACAGGAATCGATGTTGCGACTCCTGCGCGTGAAGGGGCAGATGGAGGTCGAAGACAACAAGCCGGACTACATCAAGTGGAACTCGTTCTCACGGATCCAGGTGAGCTGGAACCAACATCAGGGGGATACCCCCACCCAGCCGTTCGGCTGGGGACTGAGCGACAAGGCACCCCTCGATCGCCTTGTGCGACAGCGATCCATTCTCATCGACGCTTCGGCTGCAACGGTGATGACCGAGTTCGGGGGCGAGCTCACCGATCGCGAACGTGAGAAGCTCGAGTTCCTGAAGTTCGACGTTTCCAACCTGGCCCACCATCTGCTGGACGACGCTACGGTCCTGGTCGTGGGCGCCGG
>QJVU01000703.1 GCA_003235605.1 Planctomycetota bacterium
GAGGCCTTCCTGCTGGCTGCCGCCAGTGCCGGCAGCCGTGCCAAGGTTCCGGTGGAGAAGCTCTGCAAGGCCATCGACCAGCACCCGGGCTTGGTGAACTGGCTGCTGGATAAGGGGCTGTCGTCGGACGATGTCCACGCCCGCCTGGTGGCGGTGCAACTCCTCACCGACTCCAAGGACGAGCGGGTCACCGCGCGCCTCGGCAAGCTGGCCCTGGGCAACGAGCCCGGCGTCGCGCGGCAAGCGATCCAGACCCTGGGCAAGCGTGGCGACAAGGCCGCCATCGGCACCCTGCGGCAGGTCCTGCGGAGCGGGCGGGCCGGGGACAAGCTGGACGCTGCACACAGCCTGCACGCCCTCTCCAAGGACGACGTACGTTGGAAGAGCGATCTCGTGGCGATGCTGGACGGCAACAACGACAGCCACAAGGCCCTGGCCCTGGACCTGTTGGCCGGCTACCAGGACCAGACGCTGCTGCCAAGGGTCTACCGGGAACTGCAGCACAAGTCCTGGCAGGTGCGCGCGGCGGCCCTGGACTTCTGCCGCCAGGTGCGCAGCAAGGACTCGATCCCCTACCTGATCGAGCGCCTGGGCAAAGAGAAGGGGCGGCTGTTTGCCGACTGCCAGCTCGCGCTGAAGGCCCACACCGGCTTCCGCCTCCACACCGTCGAGAAGTGGCGGGAGTGGTGGCGCCAGCGGAAGGCCACCTTCGTGCTGCCGCCGCTGGCTGCCGTGCAGGAGCAGGAGCGCACCGGACCGGTCCGCGCATCCACGGTCACCATCAGCTACTTCGACATTCCCCTGGTCAGCAACCGGGTGATCTTCCTCCTGGATATCTCCGGCAGCATGAGCGCGGCGATGGGCGGTGTGCGGCGAACCAGCCCCACGACCGGCAACGGCAAGGGCGGCAGGCAGGCCACGGCGCCGACCCGCCTGGAGGAAGCCAAGGTGCAGCTCGAGCGGGTGATCACCGCCCTGCCCGAGGAGGCCCGCTTCAACCTGATCTACTTCGACACGCCGGTGAACGCGTTCCTGCAGCAAATGGCCTTCGCCAAGAAGGGGATGAAGCAGAAGGCCATCCGTTCGGTCCAGGGCCTCCAGCCCCGGGGAGGCACCAACATCCACGATGCCCTGGAGGAGGCGTTCAAGGACCCGGCGGTGGACACGATCTACCTGCTCTCGGACGGCGCTCCCAGCGCCGGCAAGATCACCGACGTGGATGAGCTGGCCCGGGCAGTGGCCAGCTGGAACCGGACCCGCCGGATCCGCATCCACACCATCTCGCTGGGATCGAAGAGCACGTTCATGGAGCGGCTCGCCAAGGACTCCGGTGGCGAGCACGTCTGGGTGCAGTAGGAGCGCAGCAGGGGGGCGCGCGAGGGCACGTTGCAGCGGCTCTGGACATTGCTGGCGCTGGGCACCGCGGCGTGCACCCTGGCGCCCGCACCCGAGGGTCGCTTCCTGCCCCTGCCGGGCTGTGACCTCTACTACGAGGTCCTGGGGTCCGGTCCGCCGCTGGTGCTGGTGCACGGCGCCGCCGACCACCGCATCTTCGATCCGGTGGCAGATCGTCTGGCCCAGAAGCTCACCGTCATCCGCTACGACCAGCGCCACTACGGCCGCACCCGCGTGCGCGATGTTCGCCATGGGCAAAAGGACCAGGCAGCGTCCACCCTTGCCACCGATGTCGCCGACCTGGACATGCTCCGCGCCGCCCTCGGCTTTCAGAGGGTCCACGTGCTGGCCCTCTCCAACGGCGGCCCCATCGCCATCGAGCATGCCCTGACCCACCCCCACGCCGTCGACCGGTTGATCCTCGTGGACACCTACGCCGACAACGACGCCCGGACGGTGATGGCCTGGCCACTGGTCCGCGAGGTGCTGTCCGACCCACGCCGGCAGCAGGGCCTGCGGCGAATCGGACACCTGCGCGGGATCGAGCGCCAGGTCGAGGAGTTCCTGCTGCTCCCTCATCCCCACCACGAGCTACCGCTGCCACGCCCGTGGGTAGAGCGTTGGTTCCGGAGCGGTTGTCTCGGGGGTCCGCGCAACACGCCGCCCCGTTCCTACGCCAGGATGGACATGCTCTCACGCATCGACATCCCGACCCTGGTGATCTGTGGCGAGCGGGACCGGATCACCCCCCTCGAACACAGCAGGCAGATGGCGGCCCGCCTCCCCAACGGCCGCCTGGCGGTGCTCCGTGGCGCCGGCCACTTGGCGTTGGCAGAGAAGCCAGAGGAGTTCGTCCAGCTGGTGCGGGCGTTCCTGCTGGGCAACCCTCAGCAGCCGCCGCTATAGTCGGGATGCCCTGTTGTGCCGATGAAGATGGTGCCGATGAAGAAAGGCAAGAAGGAACTGCTCGTGGTGGGCGACCGGGTCCTGATCGAACCCGAGGAGCCTCAGACCCGCACCAAGGTCGGCCTGTTCCTGCCGCCGGGGGTGATGGACAAGGAGGACGTGCGGGGCGGCATCGTGGTTGCAATGGGGCCGGGCAACCCGCTGCCTCCCCCCCACGAGGAACACGAGCCCTGGAAGGAGAGCTACCGGGCACCACGCTACATGCCGATGCAGGTGAGCGTCGGCGACTACGCCCTGTTCTTCCGCAAGGCGGCGATCGAGATCTCCTTCGAGGACAAGGGCTACCTGGTAGTGCCCTACGGGGCGATCCTGGTGCTGGTGCGCGGCGAGGCGGTGCCGGACAAGCTGCCCGAGGGGCTGTAGCACGGGCCACGTGCCGAGCGCCTCCATACTCCACAGGCCCACGCTGCGTTCGGCCGGCCAGACCTGCAGGGGCGCCGATCGCCGTGAGTGCGGCGAGAGGCCTGTGACCAGGTGCCTGCGCAAGACTATCGGGAAGGGGGTTGTGGAATAGGTGTGCTATTCCCCTCGAAGCCCTCTTGCGAACGGCAGTCGACCGTGTCACACCCCGCACGTCCCGGTACCTCGGCCCATGTCCTTTCCAGCCTGTTGGTTGGAGCGCTGGTTGCCGCTACGGCCTGCGTCGGGGTGGTAGTCGGGGCCCGGTTCCATGTGT
>QJVU01000387.1 GCA_003235605.1 Planctomycetota bacterium
GTGATCAGGGGTCACGAGACCCTGGTGGGTGGGACGGCCGAGGCTTTGCGCCACGAGCCCTCGCCGTTGCCGCCGCCGAATCCCGGACGCCATGAGGAGTGCGTGTTCGGTGGCATCCGGGAGAAGGGTCGGGCGACGCTGGCCGGCTACCGACGAGGAGGCGGCTACGAAGCCTTGCGGAAGGCCCTCACCCAGATGACGCCCGAGAAGGTGGTGGCGGAGATCCGGGACAGCAAGCTGGCGGGTCGGGGTGGGGCGGGCTTTCCCACCGGCGTGAAGTGGAAGGCGGTGGCGGAGGCGCCCGGCGAGCCCAAGTCGGTGGTGTGCAATGCCGACGAGGGGGAGCCGGGGTGCTTCAAGGACCGCGCCATCATGGATCACGATCCCCACCAGATGATCGAGGGGATGGTCCTGGCGGGGTATGCCACCGGCGCGCAGCGGGGGTTCATCTACCTGCGCTACGAGTACCCGGAGACCTTCCAGATCCTGGAGCAGGCGATTGCCGAAGCGAAGGATGCCGGCTTCCTGGGGAGTGACATCCTCGGAAGGGGTGTGCGGTTCGACCTCTACATCCGACGCGGGGCGGGCGCATACATCTGCGGCGAGGAGGGTTCGTTGTTGAACTCGATGGAGGGCAAGCACCCTTTCCCGCGGAACCGGCCGCCGTTCCCTGTGACTCATGGCTTCGAGGACAAGCCTACCGTCGTCAACAACGTGGAGACCCTGGCCTCGGTGCCACCGATCATCAGGAACGGGGCGAAGTGGTACCGGGACCTGGGCATGGGGGAGCATGCCGGGACGAAGCTGATCAGCCTGTCCGGTGACATCAAGCGGCCAGCCAACTACGAGGTGCCCATCGGTCTGCCGCTGAAGACACTGCTCCACGACTGGGCGGGAGGTCCCGCGAAGCCGGGCCGCAAGATCCGGGCGGTGACCATGGCCGGCCTGTCAGGAGGGTTGCTCGCCGGAAGCGACCTGGACGAGGTGACCCTCGACGAGCCCAGCATCCGCAGCAAAGGGTCTTTCCTGGGTGCGGGAGGCATCATCGTCTACGACGACAGCCGGGACATGGTGGAGGCCTCGCGGGTGATGATGTCCTTCTTTGCCCACGAGTCCTGCGGCAAGTGCTTCCCCTGCCGGATCGGGACCCAACGTCTGACCGAGAGGCTCTCCGGGGAAGCAGGTCCCAAGCAGGTGGAGGCCTGGACTGCCGAGGTAGAGGACATCGGCAACGTCATGAAGGCCACCAGCGCCTGCGGTTTGGGCATTGCCGCGCCCCTGGTGACCGACAGTCTCCTGCGCTACTTTCCCGATGAAGTGCAAAGGCATGTAGAATCGTGACCTGCGGCTTCCCCAGACCATGACCTCCACGGAAATCGCCCGCGAACAGGAGACCGGCACCCAGACGATCACTCTGGATGGCGTGGACGTACCGTTCTCCGAGGGGCAGACCCTCTACGAGATCAGCCACCACCACCAGAAGGACGTGCCGACCCTCTGCTATGACGATCGGCTGGATCCGTTCGGGGGGTGCCGGATGTGCGTGGTGGAGGTGGAGGGAGTACGGAATCCCGTGGCCTCTTGCACGATGAAGGCCATGCCCGGGATGGTGGTGCGGACCCACACCGAGAAGCTCGAGAAGTACCGGAAGACGCTGCTCGAGATGCTGGTCTCGGAGAACGACAAGCTCGAGGTGGATCCCCTCAGGGGATACGCCTCCCAGGAGCTCACAGCCCTGGTGGACCGGTACGAGGCGCGGACCGGGCGGTTCTTGGGCAAGCGTTCCGGGAAGAGCTTCGAAGGCGACGACAACCCCTTCATCCTTCGGGACTACAACAAGTGCATCTCCTGCTACCGCTGCGTGCGGGTTTGCGCCGAGCACGAGGGGGACTACGCCATCAGCGTGAAGGGTCGGGGCTTTCACACCCAGATCACCACGGAGTTCGACCACATCCTGAAGGACTCGGCCTGCACGTTCTGTGGGCAGTGCGTGCAGACCTGCCCGACGGGGGCGCTGGCCGACAAGAAGGCCATGCGGGCCGAGGGCAAGCCAGGAGAGATCAAGAAGACCCGCACGATCTGTCCCTACTGCGGGGTGGGTTGCTCCGTGGACATCCTCACCAAGCAGGAGGAGATCGTCGCCGTGCAGCCGGCCATGGATGGACCGGCGAACCGCGGGGCACTGTGCATCAAGGGGCAGTTCGCCTTCGACTTCGTGCAGCACAGGGACCGGCTGAAGAAGCCCCTGGTGCGCAAGAACGGCAAGCTGGTGGAGGCCTCCTGGGAGGAGGCCCTGGACCGGGCGGCGGCAGGGTTCGTCAAGGCCGAAAAAGAGCACGGGCCGCAGTCGATCTATGGGGTGGCCTCGGGGCGTGCGCCCCACGAAGCCGCCTACACGATGCAGAAGTTCATCCGGGCGGGGTTCGGTACCCACCGGATCGACAACTGTAGCCGAGCTTGACACGCTCCCACGGTGGCCGGTCTGGCCGCCACAATCGGGCGAGGCGCCATGTCGAACCCCTTGGAGGACATGGAAAAGCCCGACACCATCTTCTGTATCGGGACCAACATGACCGAGTGCCATCCGGTGGCTGCCACGCGGCTGAAGAAGGCACTGCGGAAGGGTGCCAAGATGATCGTGGCGGATCCCCGGCGGATCCCCTTGGCGGAGATCTGTGATCTCTACCTGCCGATCCGCGTAGGGAGCGACGTGGCCCTGCTGCTGGGCATGGCCCACGTGATCCAACGAGAGGGGCTCGTCGACCAGTCCTTCGTCGAGAGCCGCACCACCAAGGCCAAGGAGTTCCTGGAACACGTCAAGCAGTTCACTCCCGAGTGGGCCTCGAAGATCACGGGCGTGCCGGCCAAGGACATCGAGACCGCGGCGCGGTGGTACGGAGGCGTGGATCGAGCGGCGATCTACTACACCCTGGGGGTCACCGAGCACATCTGCGGGGTCGACAACGTCAAGAGCCTCTGCAACGTGGCGCTGATGACCGGCAACATCGGCCGCGAAGGCACCGGCATCAACCCGATGCGCGGGCAGAACAACATCCAGGGCGCCGGCGATGCCGGGGCGATCCCCGCCAACTTCCCCGGCTTCCAGTCGGTGTTGCTGCCCGAGCACCAGGCGAAGTTCGAGGAGCTCTACGGGAAGAAGTGCCCCTTGGAGAAGGGCATGACCAAGGTGGAGGCGCTGAGGCTCTGCGGCACGGAGATCCGCGCCATGCTCATCAACGGCGAGAACACCGTGGTCTCGGATCCCGAGCGGGAGCACTGCGAGCATGCCCTGAAGAGCCTGGACCACTTCGTGGTGATTGACATCTTCCTGACCGAGACCGGTGAGTTGGCGGACGTGGTGCTGCCGGCGACGGCGTGGGGCGAGACCGACGGCGTCTACACCAACACCGAGCGGCGCGTCCAGAAGCTCCGTGCTGCGGTACCGCCCCAGGGGGACAGCAGGCCCGACTGGTGGATCGTGAGCCAGATTGCGAAGCGTTGCGGCATCAAGGGTTTCGACTTCGAGTCCGCCAAAGACGTGTTCAACGAGCTTTGCAGTGTCTCGCCCATCTATGCCGGGATCGACTGGGACATGATCGACAAGGGCGAATACCACTGGCCAGTTCCCGAGAAGGGCCACCCGGGCACGCCGGTCCTCCACCAGGGAGAGTTCAAGAACGGTCGTGGCATCTTCACCGTGGTGAACTATCGCGACCCCGCGGAGAGCATTGACGACGACTACCCGGTTTGGCTCACCACCGGCCGGCGCCTGCAGGCCTACCACACCAGGACCCAGACTGGCAGAGCCGCCGGCATCGACTACCTGCTTCCCGAGGAGTACCTCGAGGTGCACCCCGAGGACATGAAGGCCTGGGGCTACAAGGACGGCCAGATCATCCGCATGACCAGCCGCCGCGGCAGCATCCAGATCAAGGTGAAGGCGGACGACACTTCGCCCAAGGGGACGGTGTTCTGCAGCTTCAGCTTCAACCAGACGCCGGTGAACATCCTCACCGGTGGCGGCTACGACCCGGTCACCTACACCGCCGAGTTGAAGGTCTGCCCTGTGAGGTTGGAGCCGCTGCGCCCTGCCGCAGTGTAGAGAGGCTCCTCCAGTTGGGGGGCTGGCCCTACTCCCACTCGCCCAGACGCCGGCGCCAGTCCTGAATGCGCCGGTTCAGGGGCTCGCGATGGGTCTTGTAGTAGATGGCGCCTGCGACCAGTGCCGCGCCCAGGAGCAGCACAAGGGTGCCCAGCCAGGTCAGCCGCGCGGCGCGTTCCATCCCTGAGAAAGCCCGGTAGAGGATCGAGGCGAGGGTCACCACGACCCCGGCAAAGCCGAGAAGCACGTAAACACGGATCTGCAGGAATCCACCCAGGCCCATGGCCAGCAGGCAGAGTGCCAACAGCGTGAGGTGGAACGCGATCGGATAGCGGGGATCGGCGAGGGCGTAGTAGCCCGCGCTGCCCAGCATGGCCATCAGCGTGACCAGCCGTATCGTGTTCCTGAGGTGCGGCTCTACCCGCTCCCGGAACATCTGCAGCAGCACCAGGATGCCCAGGCCGACCGGGACCACGTAGGCCTGCAGGGTCCGAAGCTCCAGCTTGGACCAAAGGGTGATCATCACGAAGGCGACGAAGCCGGCCACGGCCACCAGGTGGTACGGCGACTCGCGGTCGTCCTTGCCCAGGAAAGAGAACATCAAGCTGTGCAGTCCCACGACCATGAGCGTCGTGTCGGTGCTCAGGTCGTTGGCCACCGTCCAGATCAGGGAGAATGCCGGCAGTGCCAGCATCGCAACGGTGATCGGCACACGCATCTCGCTCGGCTGTGGACCGAACAGCTGCCGAGCACCTACCAGCAGGAATGACGCGATCAAGCTGGCCCAAACGTCGTACTCCAGACGCCAGAAGTCGGTGGTCAGCACCAGGTGATGGCGGATCGCCAGGAGCAGGAGCAGCACGCTCAACTTGCTGGCAATGTAGCTGGCCATCGCGCCCCGCCCCGCGAGACGCCGCGCGTTTGCAAACCAGGAGACGGCGAACGACGCGTACAACAGGCAGAGGAGCACCAGCACCTCGATCTCGAAGGCTTGGTGGTACCGGAGAGCCTGCACACCCACGGTCAGGGCCATGGAGGTCGCCAGCAGGACCACGTGCAGCGTCGCACCGGCTTCAGAGAGCCACCACACCACCTTGTGGTAGAGTCGGGGTCGTCCTGCCGGGGGAACCACGGACCGATGGCTCGACACCAGGGCGACCAATGCGGTGAGCAGGAGAGCCGTGGCGGCCGTGAGGTACGGCCAGGGCAGGCGAGCGATGGGGACCAGCGCAGCCTGCCTCACCGCTGCCGGGGTGAACTGGCTGAAGTAGGCCAGCCAGGTGGGTACCGCCAGCAACAGGCCGGCAGCCAGGTAGTCGCGGTTGCGGATATCCCCGGAGAGCGGCGTGATCGCGCCGAGGGCTCCCGCCACGGCCGTTGCCCAGAGGCCAACCTGGGAACAGGGTCCGTGGTAGAGAACATGAAGTGCCGTGACGGTGGCCAGGGTCGCGGCGGCAGGGGCGACGCGGAACCCGCCGCGCTCCATCCCCAGCAGCAGTGCCCACATCCCCAGCAGCGCCCATACGACGTGGTCCCGATCCAGGTAGCTGGGCACAACGAAGTCGGTGTGGAGTGCGAGCAGCAGTTCGAGGCCGGCAACGACGAAGTAGGAAGGCAGGCGCAGAAGGACACCGTGGTGGATCAGCACCGAGCCGGCACCCAGGAGCAGCGGCGCAATGACGAGCCCCTGTTCCTGGGTGTCGTGGTCGAGCACCGCGATTGCCACCGTCAGATGGGTGCCTGCCAGCAGACACCAGCCCCACGCGCGGCGCAGGGAAGACCACTCCTCATGAGTGATCCCGGCCAGCCGCTGGATGCCTGTGCTCAGCGGGGAGCGCTGGTTGGTGGTCAGGGTCCAGAAGTGTGCCATCGCCACGGAGCACCAGGCGGCTGGAACCACGTGGGCAAACGGACTGAGCTTCGGCAACCAGGTGAGCGCAAAGAAGCTGCCCACCATCACTGCCAGGCCGCCGTAGAGGGCGAGCCAGTAGGTGCCGCCGAGGCCATGCAAGCGCAGCAGCAGCAGGCCAAGCACCATGATCCAGGGAGAGTTCACGTGGTAGTGGCTGGTGTCCACCGGGCTGTCGGGGAACAGCACCAGGTGGAAGCCCCCTCTTGCGGCGTAGAGGGCCAGGATGGCGAAGCCGATGGTGGCAGCCGAGAGCCGGTAGCGGCGGGCGACATCCAGTCCCCGCCCGTAGGCCAGCTCCGCCCGGGCGGCGAAGTAGTAGACCGGCGCGCTGAGCGCCAGGAGCGCCACGTTGGGTTGGCGCAGTGGCGGTATCAACAATGCAGCGCACCAGAGCGCCAGGGTCACGCCAAAGTGGTAGGCGCCTTCGAGGAAGTCCACACTGCGGGGCGACAGGTCGTCGGCACGGCGCGCGACGTAGCGAAAGGCGAGTCCCGCCAGCCAGGCCATGATGCCGGACACCAGGAACCTGGTGTTGGACACGTTCAACAGGTTCGGGTGGACGAGGTAGTTGGCCGCCAGCAGCAGGAGGACCAGGCCGGCGGCGCCGATGCTGGCCTGGTCAAGTCCGGTCTGCGAGGACCGCGAGCTGCGCAGCAGCGGGCGCAAGACGAACGCCACCAGCAGGCTGGCGACCAGCCCCAGGCAGATCAAGTGGATGTGGGAGAGACCCTGCTCCAGGAGGTAGGCGCCGCACAAGACCCGCACCGCATGGACATTGCCCAGGGTCAACAGCACGCCCGCGATGGCAAAGAGCACGCTGCGCCGCCACAACAGACCAGCGAGGCCGACTGCGACCGCTCCCAGGTAGGGGGTAGCGAGCTGCTGAGGGGCTTCGCGCAGGGCCGGGTGGATGGTGTGGTAGAGGGCTGCGAGGCAGGCGAGGACGGTGGCGGGGGCCAGCAGCCAGACCCTCACCGACGCGACCCGGCGCAACAGTGGCTCCGGGGCTTCCACCAACTGGGGCAGCGCCCGATGGAGGAAGCGGCCCAGGGCGTAGGCCAGCGGCAGCGCGGCTGCCAGAGTGGCCAGGTGCCAGGGGGAGAACAGGGTGCGCAGGCGCTCGGTGGGGAGAACCTGTGGTCCCAGGGCCGCACCGTGGACGGCCACGTAGCCGACGAGAAGGGACAGCAGCACGACAGCCCCCGAGCCGGCGCAGCGAGCGGCCAGCAGCACCACGACGATCAGGGTGATCTCCTGGGCGGGGGTCAGCGCCAGGGTACCCACGAAGTCCAGGACCACCGCCCCGGCCATGGCCACCGCAAGCACCACGACACCGAATTGCAGCACCTGCAGCAGCGAGCGCGTTCTGGCGCGGAGCGGCGCGAAGGGCTCGGACAACAGCAGCAACGCCTGCACGACAAGGGCATGTGCCAACACCGGCCAGGCCGCGCTGTCGATGTGCAGACGCGGCAGCAGTGGGCCGACTCCAGGCGTTTGCCAGGCCAGGAGCGTCAGCAGCGGCAGTGCGAACAGGACCACGCCGTGGGCGCGGGTGCCCCGGCGTACCTCGTGCCATGCACAGTGCAGCGACACCAGCGTGACCAGGGGCAGAAGCTCACGGACCCCTGCACCATCGAGGATCGACAGTGCACAGATGACGCCGACAATCGTGCTACCGACCTCCAGCACTGCCAGCGTCGGCCGGAGCAGCAGGTCCCGCGACCAGGACGCCGGGAGACCCCAGCGGTAGACGGGACAGAGAGCGCTCAGGATGACGCCGGTGTGGAACAGCGGCCAGTGCCAACGGGGCTGATCGGACAGCGAGACATGGAACACGCACATCGCGACCAGCAGCTGAATCCAGCCGAGGTGCACCAGGCCCCGCGCCCACGGCCGTTCGCGGTTATAGGTGCCAAGCAGCGTCCAGTTGACGGCGATGACCCCGAGTGCCGTCGCGGTCTTGGGACCCACCCCCGCCACCACGTTGCGAACGAGGGTGACGGTGTCGGTCTTGAGGATCAGGAACGACACCGAGGCCAACAACGGCCAGGTGAACAGCGAGTGGTCCCGCCGCTGCAGCGGGAACGGCGTGCGGTCCAGGAAGCGGTCGCCGGCCGAGAGTTGCTCGAGGGCTCGCCAGCGGCGCAGCAGGAAGCAAGCCACTGTCATGACCAGGGCGGTCAGTGCGCTGCCCAACCCGGTGCCCCAGCCTAGTTGCTCGAGGGTCCTCGCGTATTGGACCTTCAGCTCCGGGAACAGGACGATGACAATGACTGCGGCCATCAAGGCTGGCACGAGCGATCGCGAGAACCAGGTGGCAAACAGCAGGCATCCGGTCATCAGCAGCGGCCCGACGTAGACCATGAGCACCCGATGCCAGAGCAGGTCTTGGGGGCTGGGAGCCTGCTGTTCCAGCGCCACTCGCAGGAGCATGCCAACCACGGCCAGGGCACCGTAGGTCCACAGCACGGTGGAGCGGGCGCGCAACACGAGGTCGGTGGGCAAGATCCATGTGCAAACCAGCCACAGGATCGACAACACGGCCAGGCCAAAGACCATGGTGTTGCCGTGCAGGCTTCGGCCCAGCATGTCGACGCAGCCCAGGTAGGGTAGTGCAACCGCCAGCACGACCATGGCGGTGTGCATCCAGGTCAAGCGCCGTTCGCGGTGGGCGTTGATCACAAGCCACGAAGCCACCACCAGCAGGCAGCCGGCAGTCCACACCGGTGGCGAGCGGAACTGCCACTGCGCCAGCACGGCGATCACCACGGTGACGAACAGCGTGGCGTTTCGCACGCCGGCGACGGCAGCACGCAGTGCGGTCTGCGCGACAGGTCTGCGCAGGGCCTCGAGGCCGAGACCCACGCCGAGGCCGACGGCGGGCAGCCATGCGCGGTCGAAACCGTCCAGCAGACCCACGGAGCCGGCCCCCAACGCTAGCAGCGTCACGCCGATCCATCCGTGGGCGGGGTGGCGTTGCGCGCTGGCCTCGTAGAGCCACACCAGACCCGCCAGCAGGAACGCGGCGATGCGCATCTGCTCCTGGGCCTGGCCCATGAGGCAGCCCACGAGGATCAGCGCAAAGCCCAGGAACGACTCACCCCCGTGGGCAGCGCGCTGCTCGGCCAGCTGCTGCACCCGGCGCTCGACATGCAAGAGCAGACCGCCCGCGAGCACAAGCATCGGTGCGTAGGTGTGAACCTGGGGCAGACGACCCAGCCCGGCATGCACCCAGGCAAACACCTGCAGGAACGTCACCACGAGGGTGGCCCCGAAGAACCACAGCACCCGGCGGTCCTGCGCGAGGTCTCGGGTCAGCACCCGGTTGGTGAACGCCACGACGGTGAAGGCCAGGCCCAGGAAGCCGAGGTAGAAGCCGCTGCCCAGGACCAGGGGCAAGTCCTGATTGTCGGTACCTGCCAGGCCCTCGGCGATGGGACGGAGGGTGACGAGGCCGTTCAACAACAGTAGCGTGGTGCCCAGGAGCGCGCCCAGGGAGGCGTGGACGGCGGTGCACCAGCGCCTGAGACCCAGGCCGAAGAACCCCAGGTACAACGCTGCCACCCCCAAGACCAAGGGTAGGCGGTAGCCGGCGACGGCGGCGTCGTCCCCCAGCAGCGATACGGTCATGAAGTTGGCCGGCAACAGGCAGATGGCCGCGCCGCGCAGGATCGCGGCGGTGTCTCGGCACTGGGGCTCCTTCTGATCGAGCCAGCTGCCTAGCCAGGCGAGGCCCGCGGTGAAGCCTCCGAGCAGGCCGGGGAGGATCGTCCAGCGGACCAGCCAGGTACGGTTCCAGCTCTG
>QJVU01000672.1 GCA_003235605.1 Planctomycetota bacterium
GATCGCACCAGGGACTTCCTCGGCACGTTCCTGGCGCACTACGAGGAGGGCGGCCGTTTGCCGGTCTGGGAGCTCGCCGTGAACGAGACCAATGGCATGATCGGCTACCACGCGGTGCCGGTGATCGTGGACGCCTACGTCAAGGGGATCCTCGGACCGGACGAGACCTGCGTTCCCAGGCTCTACGAGGCGTGCAAGCACTCAGCGATGCTGGAGCAACGGGGCCTGGACGCCTACAAGCAGCTGGGGTTCATTCCATCGGAGCACGAGGGCGGGTCGGTTTCGAAGACGCTGGAGTACGCCTACGACGACTGGTGCATTGCCCGTATGGCTTCAGCGCTCGGCCACGATGAGGACCGCGCCTATTTCCTCCGACGCGCCCAGGGGTACAAGAACCTGTTCGATCCAGGGACAGGCTTCCTGCGACCAAAGCGCAACCATGGCTTCGAGGAGCCTTTCGATCCCCGGAAGGTGGACTTCAACTTCACCGAGGCCAACTGCTGGCAGTACACGTTCTTCGTGCCCCACGACGTTGCCGGGTTGGTTGAGCTGCTCGGGGGCAAGGAGGCCTTTGCCAAGAAGCTGGACGGGCTGTTCGAGGCACCCTCCGAGACCACCGGTCACGGCCCGCCGGACATCACCGGCCTCATCGGCCAGTACGCCCACGGCAACGAGCCCAGCCATCACATGGTCTACCTCTACAACCATGTCGGCCAGCCGCACAAGACCCAGCGACGGGTCCGGCAGATCCTGGAGGAGCTCTACGGGGACGGGCCGGATGGCCTCTGCGGCAACGAGGATTGCGGCCAGATGTCGGCCTGGTACGTGTTGAGCGCCCTCGGATTCTACCCGGTTTGCCCCGGCACCGGCCGCTACGAGATCGGCAGCCCGCTGTTTCCGAAGGCGACGCTCCACCTGGAGAGCGGCAAGCGTTTCGTGATCCGCGCCGACGGTGTGTCGAAGAGGAACATCTACGTTCGGGCAGCGTGGCTCGACGGCAAGACCTGGAGCAGGGGATGGATCCCCCACGGTGCGCTGATGGCCGGCGGCGAGCTGCGCTGCGAGATGGTGGCTGAGCCCCAGGGCGACTGGGCAACGCGACCGGAGGACCTGCCGCGGACTTCGGTCGATAGCGACCTCATCCTGGCGGTGCCGTTCGTGACCGCCCGGGGCCAGACGTTTCGCAGCGCGATGCAGGTTGAGCTCCATGCGATCAGCCAGGGTGCGAAGATCCACTACACCTTGGACGGCAGCGAGCCGACCCTCGCGTCACCGGTCTGTGCCGGCCCGATCCAGCTGACGAGAACGACGACGCTCAAGGCTCTTGCCAGCAAGTCGGGAATGGGCACGACCCCGGTGATCACGGCCCGCTTCCACCAGATCCCCAACGATTGGACCGTCACCTTGCGCCGACGGTACAGCTCGCTGTACACCGCTGGCGGAGACCACGCCTTGATCGATGGTCTGCGCGGTACGAAGGAGTGGCGCACCGGATCCTGGCAGGGCTACCGCGGAGACTTCGAGGCGACCGTGGACCTGGGCAAGGTACAGCGGCTGAAGAGCGTGGCCACCGGCTTCCTCCAAGACGCGGACTCGTGGATCTGGATGCCCAAGGAGGTCGAGTTCGCCGTGTCTCCAGATGGTCAAACCTACAGAGAAGCGGGCAAGCTCGAGACCACGGTGTCGGACCGCAGCCACGACGTCACGATCCAGGACTACGAGCAGGAGCTGGATGGGGTCGAAGCGCGCTACGTCCGGGTCAGGGCGAAGAACTACGGCCGCATCCCCGACTGGCACCCCGGCAAGGGCCAGCGTGCCTGGATCTTCGTCGATGAAGTGCAGATACGGACGAGGGACTGAGGCAAAACCACACCAGCGACCGGCGAAACTCGGGCGACCACAGTCGGTGGTCGGCGCGCAACTACGGATGCCGATCTGACCGCCAAACGGAGTATAAGAAGCACCGTGCATCGCGGTCTCACCAGAATCCCCCTCTCCCGATAGTGGGCGCTCGGAAGCCTCAGAGGGTGGCCGTGACCGGGGGCGCGGGCTTCCTGGGTTCCCGATTGGTGCGGAGCTTTCTCGGCAGCGGCATGCGGGTCCGGGCCGCGGGTCACCTCAGTGCAGGGTCACCCTGGGCCAAGGAACCGCTTCCCAAAGGGCTCGAATTCCATGAGGTGGAACTGAGCGATGCCGATCGCCTGGCCGAGGTCTTCGTCGGACAAGAACTCGTCATCCATACTGCTGCCGTGACCCGGGCCAACAGCCCTGCCGAGCGCCGTGCTCGGGAAGAGGTCAACGTCACGGGAACGAGGAACACTGTCGATGCGTGCCGCCGTGCTGGCGTCAGGACCCTTCTTCACGTGAGCACTACTGCCGCGATCGGGATCTCGTCCGACCCCCGGGCGCCGGCGGATGAGGCTTTCCAGTACAACATGGGACACCTCGCCCTCAGCTACGGGTCGAGCAAGCACCGCGCCGAGCAGATTGTCCTCCAAGCCAATGGGACTTCCCTCGAGACCATCGTGGTGAACCCGGGGTTTGTCTTTGGCCGCCAAGGGGAGGGTTTTCGAGGCCAGCAGGTCATCCAGCGCGTGCTTCGAGCGCGGGTGGTGCTCTGTACGGCTGGTGGCCTGAGCATGGTCCACGTGGAGGATGTCGTCGACGGTATTCGGAAGGTCGTCGACCGTGGACGTCCCGGGGAGCGGTACATCCTCTCGGGGGAAAACGTGAGCTTCCGCGGGATCGCTGATACCGTCTGCCAAGTGTTCGGCAGGCGGAGGCCCGTCATCAGCGTTCCATCCACGGTCTCGAACCTCGTCGGCCGGCTGCTCAACTCGGTTCCGGCGTTCAGGGAATCCGGTCGGTACCTCTACCTTCATCCCCGGTACGCATATCCGTACTACCGTTCTGACAAGGCCAGAAAGGAGGTTGGATACCAGTCACGGTCCTTCCAGAGAATCGTCGCCGACTACCTGGACCACAGCCGCACACCTGGAGCGGAGGATGGCA
>QJVU01000423.1 GCA_003235605.1 Planctomycetota bacterium
CGGGGTTGGACCCGGAGGCGTGACACAGGGTGCAGTCCATCTCGTCGGAGATCGGCAGCACGACATCGGTGCTGGCCAGGAAGTTGTTGGAGCTGTCCCTCACGACGATGCGCATCATCGGGTAGGTGCGCTTGTGAAGCCCGTCGTCGTAGGCCGTGATCGGCACCCCCTCGGCGCGGAACAGCGCGTGCGTGGCGTCGAACTTCATCGCCTGGGGCACGTTGTTGCTTCCCGGCATGTTGAAGCCCGCCAGCCCGGTGTCCGGAGTCGTGGACCCGCCATAGAGCGTCTTGGCATACTGCCAGTAGTTGGTCTTCCCGGCGGAGGTGCGGTTGATCGAGCCCGTCGGATCCACGACCGCCTCGTAGGTGACGCTCAGCCCGGTGGCATCCTTGATGAGCTTGCCGTTGGGATCGATGACCTGGGCGTCGACGTTGTTGTACGGCGGCAGGATCGAGAACACGCCGTAGTCCGAGTCCATGCAGTGCATGCCCAGGTCGTTCCAGGCGATGACCTTCCAGGTCTCGGCACGCGGCATCGGAGGTTGCGGCGGCATCAGCATCGGCAACCCGGCGACGGCGAGCGAGCAGGCGATCAGTATGGGTGGACGGACGAGATGCATGGTGACTGCTCCTTGGGATGTCCCTCACGAACTCTGAAGAATCACCCTGCATGGTAGTGCTTGCCCGCGGTCAATCCGCATGGGGCACTTTTCGTAGCCGGCCGCTTTGAGCATGAACTTTTGTTCACGCGGGGTTGGACCGAGACGAGGTCATCGTGTTGATGGGAGAGAACGTCAACGCCAGCCGCATGTGCACACGTGTGCACATGCCTCCGCTGCAACAGCGCACGGGTAATCACCTGCGAGTCGGGAGGCTTCCTGCGATCAGGACCGCAGCAGCTCGGCAGCTTTCACCAGCGTCTCGAGCTTCCGGAACGCGGTCTCCGCCGTGGCCACAGGTCGCTCTGCAAACGTCCCGAAGCCGCAGTCCGGGTTCAGGAAGATGCGCTCGGGCCCCAGCAGATCTGCCAGCTCGCCCACGCGCTGGGCGATCTGCTTCGGGTCTTCGATCTCTTCGGTTCGTGGATTCACGGCGCCGAAGCCCACCGAGGCGCGGTCGGGGAGGCCTGCCAATGCCTTGGGATCGCCCGCCCGGGGCGTCGCATACTCCAACACGAACTGGTCCACGTTCATCCTGCCCAGGTGAGGAATTAGCGGATCGTAGGAGCCGCTCAACAACACGTCCTCCTGCTGGCTCCAATTGCCCCGACAGATGTGCAGGCTGGTGAGCGGACCTTCGACTCCCTCCACCACCCGGTTGATCACGTCCACCGCGAGCTCCAGCTCCGACTCGGGACTGGCGCTGGCGGCAAGGGCAGCGCACATGAAGGTGCGGGTGGCCTGCTTGCCGGCAAGGACCACCTCGCTCAGGACCGGTTCGTCGAACTGGATGACGTCGGCGCCGGCAGCCGCCAGCTCCAACGCCTCCTGGTGGAGGACGTCCACGACCGCATCCACCAGGGACTCGCGGGTCGGGTAGGCCTCGGCGGATAGACCCTGCACCCAGGTGGAACGGCTCAGGAGGTAGGGCCCCGGCAACGTCACCTTGATGGGTTTCCGGGTGTGCTGGCGGAGGAAATGGTAGTCGTCGAGTGCCAGAGGCTGGGCGCGTCGGATGGGTCCCACGACGGTGGGGTTCTTGATGGCGTAAGCCGGCACGTCCAGCGCCTGCAGGAGGTTTTCGAACGCCGCCTTGTCCTCCACGTAGTCCAGGAGATCCGCCATCGTCATCAGTCGGACACCCTCCAGCTTCTCGCAGATGAACGAGTAGAAGTTGTCCCGGCGCTGCTCGCCGTCCGAGACGATGTCGAGCCCGGCGTCCTCCTGGTACTTGATGGCCAGGAGCGTGGCCTCGTCCTGGAGGTGGGGGAGGTCCTTGTCCTTGGCCTGCTTCTTCATGGCGGCGAGCAGCCAGGAAGGTCGCGGCCAGCTGCCCACGACGGTGACCGGAAAGAGGGGCCAGTGCTTGTTGTTGCTGGTCGATGCCATCACGTCCTCCGCATCTCGACGTTTACGGGTACCTCTCGAGACAGCGTGCGCGTTACCGGGCAACGACGCAAGGTCTCTTCGAACAGCTCCCGCACGACCTCCTCCTCGCCGTCACAGTCCACGAACACACGGCCTTCCACGGCTTCGAGTGCCGGGCTGCCTTCCTCCAGACCCAGGAACACCAGGATGTTCTGGGACTTGGCGTTCACCTTCACCTCCAGGTTGCGCACGCCAATCCCCTTCTGGGAGAGCCGCCATTGAAAGCCCGTGGCCAGGGCGCCGGCAACGGCGCCAAGCAGGTACTCGATGGCCGAGGGAGCCTCGTCTTCGGTGTCGAAGGAGGCCGGCTGTCCCACCGCGAAGGAGTGGTTGCGCGCGAAGGCCTTCCCCAGCATCCCGCCGGTCCAGCGCACGCGCACCTGCCAGGCATGGTCCCGGGCCTCCTGCAGGTGCTGCTGCAGGTCCTCGTCCTCGTGCTTCTTCCGGACGAAGTAGTAGACGTAGTCCCCGGGTGCGTCCTGGGTCGTGAGCATGGTGTGGCCCACCAGCCGGCACCAGGCGGGGAGGTCTTCCCGCACGCTGCGCTCCCGGCTGCGCACCTCCAGGACCGCGCCGGCGGCGATCGGCTCCATCGCCTTGCGGATGATGAGCAGCAGGCCACTGCCGCAGTCCAGGTCGCCGCCGTCACACATGCCCTCCGGCTCCGGCACGTCCGCCGGCAAAGGCAGGTCACGGGGTTCAGGCATGCGTGGTCGCGTCTCTTGTCTGTCTATCGCTGTCTATCGTCAGTCTATCGTTGTCGTTGTCCCGCTCAGAAGCAGACCGAGGGGGTGCCGCCGGCCAGGAACTCCACCAGCTTGGCGCCGCCGACCACGGTGCAGCCCTGGACCAGCTTGTCCTCGCTCAGGTTGCGCTTCTTGAAGCAGGGGGAGCATGCCCAGATGGTGCCGCCGGCCTCGACGAAGTTGGTCATCAGCTCCTTGAGGGGGGCGAAGCCCTCTTCGTGGATGTCGTTGGCGTAGCCTTCCTGGCAGAGGCGCACGCCCTCGGTGCTGAGGAACACCAGCGTCTCCTGGTTGGAGGCGATGGCGGCGTTGGCGATGACGAAGGCAACCGTTGCCTTGTCGGTGTTGTCCTTGGAATAGGTGAGGCTGATGCAGAGTTTGTTGGCCATGGTTCTGGGTCCTTCTCTTGGTCTTTCTCTCTCGGTCTGGCTGGTCAGGTTCTCGGCGCCGGGTCCTCCCTGCGCCGGATCCAGTAAAGCGGGTGGGATGCGCGGACGATCGTGTTTCCCGTGAGGCGAGCCCAGGCCGGCAGATCCTCGGGAGCGCCGGGATCCGTAGCGCGGACTTTCAGGATGGCCGCAGGCTCGATTCCCATCAATCGAGTGCGCAGTTCGAGGACCAGGTCTCCACAGGCCAGATCGCCGGCATCCCACTCCGCGGCGGCGATGGGACCGCCTCGTTGTTCGTCGTCGGTTTGGGGGTCGTCGGTCACTTGATCTCTGTGAAGGTCAGCTTGCGCTGCCAATCCGTGTAGGGCTTCCCATCCACCTCGACGTAGCCCTTGGGAATGGCGTTCACCGGGCCGGCGGACTGGGGGGGCGTCAGCGTCAGGTCGCGGCCAACGTTCCAGGTTACCCGCCGGTCCTCCAGGTTCCCGAAGTAATACTCGACCCGGTCCTTGTTGGGGCCGTGGTAGCCGTCCGCCAGGGTCAGGGAGACCTTCTCCGAGTTCGCTTCGGTGATGGTCACGTCGTCCACGTAGAGATCGGCCACCGCCACGTCCAGGGGAATCCAGCCCACGTTCGGCGCCCAGAACTCGGGCCAGCAGTGGTAGCTCTGGTCCTGGTCCTTGCCGTCCAGAGGCTCCTTGAAGAAGGACCCGTACTTCATGCGGGTGGGAATGCCCGCCGAGCGGGACAGGGACGTGTATAGGGCGTGGAAGTCGGTGCAGTTGCCCGTCCTCGTCGAGAGGCAATAGGAGGAGCTGCCCACACCCGAGGCCTTCTTCGTGGCGGGGTCCTTCACCCAGTAGTCGACGTTGTTCAGCACCCAGTCGTAGAGCTTGCGGGAGGCGAGGATCGGGTTTTCCTCGCTGCCGACGATGCTCTCCGCCAGCTTGCGGCTCTCATCATCCACCTGGATGTAGGTGTTCGGTGCCAGGTCACTGGCCATCCTCGCGCGCTCTTCGCTGGTGAGCGCCCTGGTTGCGGCGGGGTCCAGTTTCGACTTCACCTCGCGTCGGGTCACGTTGAAGTCCGTTTGGATGGTGACGGCCTTGGGCTCGGGGTTCTGCAGCTCCAGGTAGACGAAGCTGTTGCCAGCCAGATCGTGGGTCTGGCGCCAGCCGTCGGGAGCCGTGACCTTCAGGTCGGCAGTTCTCTGGGCCGGATCGGCCATGGGGACTGGAAACCAGATGCGCACGCTCTTGGCTCCCTGGGGAACCTGCACATCCATCCGGTTGGTTGCGGCGAAGCTGCGGGAAGTGCCGCTCGTGGTGCTCTTGCACGCCACCATCAGCAGGAGGGACGTGCAGAGGTAGACAGTCGTCGTTTTCACTTTGTGGTCCTCGGTTCTTGTCCTTTTCAAGTCGTCGTCGGTTGCGCGTTCACGGACGACGGACCGGGAGCCCACGTGCACTGGCCGGCGAGGCGGGGTGGTCCCCAACGAGCGGGGACGGTTAGGAACTGCGCAGACCTGCGCCGACCCGCCACGCTCAGCGGATTCAACGCAGGTGGAACACCCTTCCATACGCCATGGGTAGGCCTCGCAAAGGGCGGCCCTGACCCGTTGCCAGGGTGAGCCCTCGGATCCCCTACAAGAAGCAGGAAGCGCGGAACATGCAAGGTCTGGGAGTGCCCCAGGAGTATCTTCGGGCCAGGACGTTACGCTCCACGGAACACTGTCTGGCAACCGGCGCAGCCGGATCACCGGCCGGCGTCGGCAGATGCGGTTCCCGTGGATTCCGCGGTCGCCCGGTCCTCCCAGTCATCCCCCCACGGAATGAACAGGAAGTGGCCGCGGGTCTTGTCCCCCTTCCTCTCCCAACGGAAGAAGCGCCACAGGAACGAGAAGCCCGAGCTGTCGGGTCCGCTGTCCCAGGTGCAGAACGGGAAGAAGTCTCTCCGCACCTGGGCTCCTTTGCGTTTCTGATGGTAGAGGTAGTAGAGGATGCTGAACTCCGACTCGTCCCCTTCGGCTTCGTAGTCCATGAGCTTCAGCAGCGTGGCCCACCTTGTCTTGTCGCCCTCCCTGCCGTGGTAGAAGAGCAACGGCGTGCCGATGTGGAGCCAGCTGTCCTTGTCGTGTTCGACGCTCGTCACCAGGCTCAGGTAGTCGGTCCAGCTCCACTCGACTCCCTTCTTGCGGTTGAAGAACGGGCTGAGGCGGAAGTGGCTGCTGTCCCCTGACCGGTAGTCCTCCACGAGGCCCAGGAGCGCGAGCAGGGAGCGATCGTCCTTCCCCGCCCGGTAGGTCACCAGGGAGAGGTAGTCGAGGACGCTGCGCTCGAGACCGGTCTTGGCGCTGTAGAACGGGAAGATCCGCAGGCCGCGGTTCTCCCCCTCGCGCTGGCTGTCCACCATCCCGAACAACCCCAGAAGGGAGCGGGTGTCCTTGTCCTTGTTCTCCTGGTAGGTGAACAGGGACAGGTAGTCGAGCCAGTCCCGGTCGAAGCCGGTCTTGCTGTTGAAGAACGGGCTGAGGCGGATGTGCCTGCCGTCCGCCGAGCGGTAGTCCTCCACCAGGCCCAGGAGGAAGATGCGGGACTCGCTGTCCTTGTCCTTGTGATGGCTCCAGAGCGCGAGGTAGTCGAAGGGATCCTTCGGCAGACCCGAGCTCCGGTTGTAGAAGGGCGTGACGCGGACCCGGCTGGCCTCGGGAGCCTCGTAGTCCTCCACCAGGCCCAACAGTGCCAGCAGAGAACGGCTGTCCCCGGTCTGCTGCGTGTTCCAGAGGCACAGGTAGTCCCCCGTGTCGCGCTCGAGCCCGGTCTTGCGGCTCACGAACGGGAACAACCGGAAGCCCTGGCCCTCGCCCTCGTTCCAGTCCTCCACGATTCCGAACAGCGCGGACGTGGAGCTGTCCTCACCCAGCTGTTGTTGGCTCCACAGCGTCAGGGAGTCCAGGATGTCCCGCTCCCGTCCTTCCTTGAAGCTCACGAAGGGCAGCAGGCGCAGGGTGCTCTGGTCCTCCCCGCTGCGGGAGTACTCGAAGAGGCCCGCGGCGCCGTGGAGCTCGTCCTCCGTCGGGGACGTGCGGCGCCAGAAGAACGGCAGCAACCGCGTCCTGGTGGTATCGCCATCCTTCTCCATGGCGAACAGGGGCCAGGCGAAGGTCGTGTAGCTCTTGGCGCCTCTGCTGCTTTGGTGGTAGATCGGGCCGAGAACGTTCACGAACTCCGTGCTTCCCTCCCCGGAGCCCCAACCCCGACCGCCAAGGGGCGTGATCAACCACCGGTAGCCTTCGTCGTTCTGGTAGTGGAAGAAGGGGAACGCGGTCAGCGTCGAGACCTCCCCTTCCGGGCCGCGCTTGTAGTAGACCAAGGGCAGCACGGTCAGGGAGTCGATCTCGCCGTTCTCGTCCTTGTTCCAGAAGGCCGGCAGGAGGTAGCCGAAGGTCTTGCCGAACAGGGCCACGGGGAAGACTCCGAAGGCGCCGTCTTCCCGCCACCAGACCGGCCCGACATGGCTGAGGTCGCTGGACATGACCAGGGGGAAGACCCCCCAGGATGTCTTGGTCCACCACACCGGACCGACGTGGGAGAATCCTTCGGTCCCGTTGGCGATGGGCAGCAGCCCCCAGCGGGAGACCTTGCCCGCTTCGTCCCTGGTCCACCAGACCGGCC
Organism: Planctomycetota bacterium; assembly: GCA_003235605.1. The sequence goes on from QJVU01000423.1 coordinate 6,899, forward strand.
CCACGTGGCTGAAGCCCGGCGTGCTGGTGGCGAGGGGGAACACTCCCCAGTGGGAGACCTTGCCCTCGTCGTCCTTCACCCACCATGCGGTCGCGGCATGGCCGAAGGCGCTGGTATCGGCTGTGAGAGGGAACAGTCCCCAGCCATCCACCTTGCCGTTCTCGTCCTTGACCCACCATGCATTGGCGACATGGCTGAAGGTGTCCGTGCTGGTCACGAGCGGGAACAGCCCCCACGCGTCGACCTCGCCTGTCTCGTCCTTGGTCCACCACGCAGTGCCCACGTGGGTGAAGTCGACGGTGGTGTTCATCAAGGGGAAGACGCCCCAGGAACGTTCCTCGCCTTCCTCGGGGGTGGTCCACCAGACCGGTCCCGCGTAGTTCCAGGTACCGACGTTGAAGAGGGGGAACAGTCCGGCCTGGGTCTCCAGGTTGTAGGCCGGGAACGCCCACCAGGTGCCGGTCTCCTCGTTCCAGGAGCTGAGGGGGAACAGCACGGACCACGCCGGTCCTTCCCGCGCAATCAACGGCCGCAGGGCGAAGCCCTTGTCGTCCACATCGAAGATGGGCCACAGGACCACGACCACGTCACCCATCTTGTAGAACAGCGGCCAGGCGTTGACGCGGTCGGGGTCGGGGAGGTCTTCGCCCCAGAAAGGAGTCATCCGCCACACCCGGTCCGTGTGGGCGCAGCCGAGGAAGGATGCACAGAGCGCTGCCGACAGCAGAATCTTCCGGACGCTCATGGTCACAGGGTGGCCTGCACGAGCCAGATCGTGCCGACAGCGATGCCCAGGCTGCCAGCGGTGGCAGCAAACCATCGGCCTGCACCCGCGACACGGGCTTGCAGACGGTTCAGCAGTTCGCCGAGACCCGCACAGAACGCGGCCATGCTCAGGATACTGCCCAGCCCGAAGCCGAGGACATACGCCGAGTAGCCCAGAGGGTCTTCCAGGAGCACTGCGGGTGCCAGGACCAGTACCGCGCCCGAGCCAGCGGCGCCATGCAGGATGCCGATCCACAGGGGTGTGTGGCCGTGGCGCGGCCGGGCGGCAGGCGGCTCAACCACCGGGCGGGATCGTTGCGCGTCCCGCAGCCTCAGGATCCCCAGACCGACGAGAAGGATGCCGACACCGGCTTCCAGGGTGCGCTCCGCGTGCGGCGAGACCGTGGTTTCCGTGACGGCAAGGGCCACGCCCAGGGTCCCGAGGGCGAGGGTATGGCCCAGGCCCCAGAGTGCGCCACGGACGACATCGCCGATCGCCGATTGCGCTCTCCTGCCCACGAGGGTGGACATGGCAGCCAGGTGGTCCGGCTCGAAGCTGTGCAGCAGCCCCAGACCACAGCCGACGATGGCGAAGGCAACGAGCTCGGTCATGGTGCTCGACGTTCACGGCGCCGTATCTCGTTCAGGGAACCGGTTCGATACCCCTGCAGATCGACCGTGACATGTACAAAGCCCGCGTCCCGAAACTCCTGGGTGACCTCTCCTCGGATCCCCGCCTCCAAGAGCCGAGGGATCTCGTCGGGTGCGACTTCGATCCGGGCAACGCTGCCGTGGTAGCGCACGCGGCAGACACGGAAACCCAGGCTCCGCAGCACACGCTCGCAGCGTGCCACCCGGGCCAGCCGCTCGGAAGTGATCTCTGTCCCGTGGGGAAACCGGCTGGACAGACAGGCCAAGGCCGGCTTGTCCCACACGGGCAGGTCGATCCGGCGCGCAGCTTCGCGGATGTCGGCTTTGGTGAAGCCGGTCTCATCCAACGGCGAACGGACTCCCCATTCCCTCGCTGCCCTGCGACCAGGGCGGAAGTCGTCGCGGTCATCGACGTTGAAGCCGTCGATCACGTGGCCAAACCCCAGTCGTCGCGCGTGTTCGAAGGCCTTGCCGTACACCTCGGTCTTGCAGAAGTAGCATCGGTTGATCGGGTTGGCGGCGTAACGGGGATCGTCGACCTCGTGTGTCTCCACCAGCAGGTGCTTGGCACCGAGCTCGTGGGCCAGGCGGCGGGCGCTCTCACGTTCCTCGCTGGCCAGGCTCGGCGAGACAGCAGTCAGTGCCAGGGCATCGTCACCGAGCACGTCGACCGCCTCGGCCAACAGGAAGGATGAATCCACCCCTCCCGAGAAACACACGACGACACGCTCCATCTCCTTCACGGACTGGCGCAACCGCGTGACCTTGGTGTCGATTGTGGGCACGGTGGGAGATCCGTCCTGGCAGTGCCGGGGCGAGGCAGGATAGGTCCGAGGTTCACGACGATCCACATTCTGAAAGAGAACCTTGCCGTTCCACGGCGGCGCAACCGATACCCTGCCGCCCGTGCGTTCCCTGGCGCTGATCCTCCCCGCTGCCATCACCGTCTTGGTCTTTGCCCCGCTCCTGGCAGGAGCGACGTTCCTCTCCGACGACTATCTGCTGGTGTCTTTCCTGGACCCGGAGACAGGCAGCGTGCAGTGGCCGGAGATCCTCTCGGACTTCGGCGAGAGCTGGTTCCTGTCCCAAGCCTACTGGCGGCCACTGGTCAGCCTTTCCTACGGGGTCAACATCGCCCTGCTGGGCTCCTCACCGGTTTCGCTGTACGGGGTGAACCTGCTGTTGCACGTGGTGCTGGTCGTCGCCACGGCAGGGCTCTGCTACTGCCTCGGGAGCGAAGAGCGACCGCTGCTGGCTGGCCTCGTGGGCGGCCTGTTCGTGGCACTGCACCCGGTCTCCGTGGAGCCGGTGCTCTGGATTGCAGCCCGCACCACGGGCCTGGAGGTCGCGTTCCGCATGTGCGCGGTGGTGGCCTTTGCCGCCTACCTGCGCCGCCGGCGCAAGATCACCTACGCACTGGTGTTCGTGTTCTCGGCCTTGGCGCTGGCG
>QJVU01000501.1 GCA_003235605.1 Planctomycetota bacterium
GGAGCGGGCGGCCGCAGGCTCAAGCGATCTTCTCCAGGTCCACCCGCACCGCGCGGTCCGCCGGAATCGGCTGCCAGGAGAAGATCCGGTACTTGAGATGCCCGTAGCCTCCCGCGAAGCCCAGGTGCTTCACGTGGCCGGGCTCGAGATCCGCCTGGCTGTACCAGTTCTCGTGCATGTAGGGCTCGAAGCCGTTGTAGACGATCAGCTGGCCGGGCCGCACCGAGGGGGACAGTTTGGCCTGGATCACCATGTCGCCCACGTTGCTCGTCATCTTCACCTTGTCGCCGTTTCCGATGCCGAGATCGGCGGCGTCCGCGTTGTTGATGAAGACGAAGGGCTCGCCCCGGTGGGTGTTCTGGATGATGTTGTTGGTCAGGTTCATCGCGTGGATGCTCCAGCGATTGTGCCCGCTGGTCATCTCGAAACGCCGGCCGGCGCCACCGTGCCCCGGGGGCGGCTCCTTGTGGGTGGGCAGCTCTTCTTCGGCCTCCAGGAACCACTCGTGGTCGATGTAGAACTGCGCCCGCCGCACGAGCGTGTCGTACGGGATCTTGTCCTCCGTATGCCAGCGCAGCGGATTGTGCACCTCGTCCGGCTTGATGGTCGAGGCTTGCGACTGGCCGTGGCCCATCAGCCCCCAGTTGACGAATCGCACGTGGCCCTTCTCGCGCAACGTCTCGACGGTCGTGCCCTCGGGCAGGATGCCGGAGGCCACGTTGTTGTCCATGACGTCGGTCCAGTACTTCTCCTCGTCCGTTAGGCTCCCGTTCAGGGTGAAGCGGCTCACCAGGTCCTCGAGATTGTGGGGGAGGCCCTTGGCGTCCTTGAAGCTCTTGAGTCCGCGCGCGGCGGCCCGCCGCTCGAGGGCCTCCATCAGGCGCATGGAGATCTCGACGTCTGGCAGGGCATCCCCCGCCGGCGGCGTGGCGTGGTCGGTCAGCACCCAGTTCAGGTGGTGCACCGAGAGCATCGCGTGGCCCACCTTCTCGTAGTGCTGGGCGGCCGGCAGGATGTAGTCGGAGTAGAGCGCCGTCGTGGTGATGCGGAAGTCGACCGAGACGGTCATCTTGAGCTTGGGCCAGAAGTGCTCCAGCAAGAGCTTCTGCCCGCCGCGGTTGCGGCGCAGCATGTTGCCGCCGGCCTCCCAGAGCACGCGCGGCTCGACCTTCCGGTAGGCCTCGGAGAAGTTCTTGCCCCACCAGCCCTTCGCGATCGCCTCCTCGACGTACTCGTCGTAGCTGCGCTTCATCGTGGGACAGTTGTTCTCGGGGTCGTTCCAGCGCTCCTTGTAGCCGTACTGGAAGTACCAGAGGAAGGCCGGCGGGACGGGAGCCCCGAACTCTCCCATCTCGGCCAGCAGCTCGAGCATGCGATTCTGGGCCATCTCCCTGGTCATGGTCGGGTCCGACTGCGTCAGCAGGCGGCGCAGGCCGATCATGCCGGCGACGGTCTGCTGGGCGGCCTCCTGGCCCGCTCCGGTCTTGGCCCACGGCATCATCTCGCCGTCCATCCCCATGATGGCCCAGGAGCGCGTTCCGGTTCCCTTCTTGCCCCAGTTGCCGGTGAGGCCGAGCAGGAGCGCCATCGAGCGCTCCATCAGGTCGCCGTGGTAGTACTTGCCCGAGTTCCAGCCGATGAAGATCTTGGTCTTGCGCGTGGCCACCTTGCGGGCCAGCTTGCGGATGTTGTCCGGGTGGATCTGGCAGATCTCACCGGCGTGCTCCGGCGTGTAGTCCTCCAGGTGACGGCGCAGCCTGGCGAAGACGGGCTCCACTTCGACCATGCTGAAGTCCTTGAGCATCACCCGGTAGCTGCCCTCGAGGGCGGGATCGATGCCCGCCAGCGCCAGGGAGTGGCGCGGGGCGGGCGCCGCGACGTTCTGGCACCTGTCCCACCAGAAGAACTGGTCCTGGCGCTCGCCCGGGACAACCTCGTCGCCGCGCAGGAAGCGACCGGTGTCCTTGCGGACGAGCAGGGCGAGGTCGGTCTGCTCCTGTACGAACTGCTTGTCGTAGAGCTCGGCATCGATGATCACCTTGCACATGGCCAGGGCCAGCGCGGCGTCGGTGCCGATGCGAATGGGCTGGTGGAAGTCGGCGTGGATCGCCGAGGGGCTGTAGTCCGGGGCGATCGTCACCACTTCGCCGCCGTTGTAGCGAGACTCGGCGATGTAGTGATACCAGTGGATGTTCGTGTACACCGGGTTGGCGTGCCAGATCAGCGTCAGGTCCGCCAGGAACCAGTCGTCCATGGTGGCGACCGGATTGAAGAGCCCGAAGGTCAGGTGATAGCCGGGGCTGAAGTCCTGGAACTCGGCGTCGCCGTCGGTCATGGGCGAGCCGAGCACCGCGGTCCAGTTGCGCGCGCCCTGGGCACCCACCTCGGGTGTCAGCGGGGTGATGATCGACTCCGGACCCTGCTCCTCGATGGCGTCGAGCATCTTGTCGGCGATGTCGTCGAGGGCCTCCTCCCAGGAGACCTCCTCGAACTTGCCCTCGCCGCGCTCGCCCACGCGCTTGAGCGGCTTGGTGACGCGGTCCGGCGAGTAGTGGCAGTGGCTCCAGCAGGCCCCCTTCTGACAGCCCATCGGGTTCATGTCGGGAATTCCGGGCTCGATCGGCGCGAGGCTGCCGGACTGCTCCTCGCGAACGATCCTGCCGTCGCGCGCATAGACCCGGAACGGACAGCCGCCCGGGTAGCAATCCACCGAGTGGGTGCCCCAGGTCACGGAGTCCCACTTCCAGAGGTCCCGGTATCGATTCGCCCAGTCTTCGTTCATCTTCGCCACCCCGGCCTCCTTCGCGCGGAATCCCATTCATTCATCCGCGATTCATCCGCGGCGCGTCGTCTTCGCCCGGGAGGCGGTAGCCCCCGGATCGGTAGAGGGGTTGCCATACGAACTCGTATCTGGAATGTCCCAGATACCGATTCGTATGTCAATGCACATTTTCGGGGTCGCGCCCGCTGAGAGGAGCGGGTCGATCGGTGGAGCCCCCC
>QJVU01000317.1 GCA_003235605.1 Planctomycetota bacterium
AACCGTGACCGTGCTTGTTCTTGCGCACGGAGAAGTTGTCGAGCATCCAGGCGTAGCCGGCATGCACCGCCTCACGCATCTGGGCGCGTTCCTTGCGTAGCTTCTTCGCCCTCTTGCCTTCCCGGAGCATGGCTTCGCAGATGGTGAGAGCGGTGATGCCCGCCGTCGTCATGCTTCCGGTGAGAGCCTGAACCCGTGGGATCTCCTGGCCTTGCTGGAAGCGTGGTTTTGGTGCCAGGTACGGCCAGCCCTTGCCATGGATCCGCCGGGGGCGCGTGACTGTCCGCCGGCTGCCGCGCCCCTGCGAGGACGCCAGGCGCATCTTTGCGTAGTCCTGGTGCGATACCAGCGCCAACGACACCAATGGCCCCTTGGCGTCGTACTGATCCTCCAGCCAGTGGTTTGCGCAAGCCAGCCAGATTTCCGGCGGTTGCAGGGCTCCACAGAGGTGCGCGGAGTAGAGTCCGAGCACCGCATACTGGGTGTTGGAGTTGTCGTAGGTGCTCGGGCTCTTGGTGTAGCTGAACCGACGCGTCTGGCCGGTGTCCGTGATCCGGTTGTCGGTATGGGTCAGCAGCTCGTCTGCCCAGCGTTGGACCAGCTTCAACTCCTCCTCCGGAAGCTTGCGCGCCACAGGCTTGTTGATCTGACCCTGTATGAGAGCCTCACGTTCGTTGGGGGGCGCATACAGTGCTTCGAGCGCCATGATCGCCACAGCCAAGGAGTAGGTATCGCGAACGACCCGCTTCTTGAGGTCGTCGAAGCCGCTCTTGACCACCGGGTCCTTCAGGTCGCGCCCCGCCTTGACCAGGGTCAACAAAGCCAGTGCCAGGGTGCCGGTGTCGTAGCTCCGGCCGGGCCCGCCCGCGTCCACAGGCTCGTGGCCGGCCAGGATGTCCTTGAGCCGACCCCCGACATACTCCGCGCCGTGGTTGATCGCCTCCGCCACCTGGGTGGAGAACTCCGGGTAGCGGTTGGGCGCAACCCGGTCGAGCTTCCAGGTCTCCGTGAACACGAAGTCCACCTTTCCTGATGTGTCCACCGGTCTGGCGAACGGGTTGTCTTCGGGTCTGCTGTCGTAGCTTGCACTGCCGACCAACTTGCAGGAGAACCCCGTCACCAGTCCCTTCTTCACATCGATCGTGCGAGCGATCTCGACGTCGGCCGTCAGGTGCTGCCGGTTCAGGTGGTTGATGTGCTTCTCGTAGACCTCCTTGGGGATGTTGCCCTGCAACGTGTCTCCCCTGGTGACCCGCGCCTTGATCGTCTGGTTGCCACCCTTGTCGAGTTCGCTGGTTGTTCCCTCGATCCGGAGCGATCCGAAGGGCGGCATCAACCCGATCGTGAGCTTGAACGCTCCCTTCTGGGCGGCTCGCCGGAGATCGAAGGCCAGCCAGGCGCCCAGCTCGTGCAGGTTCGCCGGTTCGTCCACAAGGAACTTCTGGCTGAAGTCCAGCTCACCTTGCAGCAGGACGGGTGGGTTGACAACCCAGGAGAAGCCCGGCAGGGGGTGGCCGCCGGCCTGCTCGGGTGCCAGGCTCGACCGCCGATCGTAGAATGCAACGCCGCGCTCCGGGAGCTGCCAGACGACCTTCTGGGCACCAAGACCGGCTCCCAGGGTGCAGATGACAGATGCCGCGAAGACGACTGCTGCAAAGCCAGGCACCGCGAAGACGGAGGGTGGCGAACAGAAGGTGGGGAGGTTCATGACCGGGTAGGCGTGATGCCCTGATATAAGGGGCGTGGAGGTGCGCGGCCCCGGTAGCGCAATGAAAAGTTTCCTGGGTATGGATGGTGGCGGCTCGGGCAGCCGCTGGGCGCTGATGGGGGCGGACGGCACGTTCCTTGGTCGAGGGGATGGGCCTCCGATCCAGGTCGCGACGATGGGGGTCCGGGACAGCGCCGTCGCGGTTGGCAGGCTGATCATGACCGCCACAAGAGATCATGCCGTCGGGCCCGTCGTGGCGGTCGCGGGTCTTGCAGGCGCAGCTTCTGCCGAGATCCGTCGTGATGTCGAATCCGCGCTTTCAGCCGACGCCAGCCTTCTGGGTACGGACCGCGTGCGTGTTGTCTCGGACATCGAAGCCGCGGCCGCGGCAGCGCTGGAGGAGGGACCCGGCGTGGTGCTCTGTTCGGGTACGGGGTCCTTCGCCGTCGCAAGGGACGGGGCAGGGCGGCTGTGGCGCGTTGGTGGCCGCGGCCACCTGCTCGGAGACGAAGGCAGCGCGTATGCGATCGTGGTGGCGGCGGCCCGGGCGGCAGTTCGGGCGCGTGACCGCGTCGGACCGGCTACCGATCTCCTGCCCAGACTCGAGGATGCCCTGGATGTGGCTGGCGTGGAGGCGCTCGCAAGCGCTGTTCAGGGCAGGACGCCTGGCGAGATCGCCGGGCTGCTTCCCGTGGTGCTTGCAGTGACCGCGGAAGGGGACGAACTGGCACGGACCATCCTGGACGAGGCTGCGGAACAGCTTTCGCGACTTGCTGAGGCTGCCTGCATCCGGGCCGGCCTGGTCCCCACGGAGATCCGGGTGATGCTGAGTGGCGGCGCGCTGCGCCAGCAGGAGTACGCGCACAGGGTGGCGCGCAGCCTTGCGGAACGGGGCTTCGCCGACGTGGCCCGGACAGCACCGCGCCAGCCGTGCGAGGGCGCGGCTTTGCTTGCCCGGGCCTGGCAGCAGGGCGAGCCCCCCATGTGTTCCTGGGTGGAGTAGCGGGCGTGGCAGGACTGCGAGACCTGGAGATCGGCGGCAGCCTGACCGTGCCCGCGAGGTTCCTGGGCGTGCGCTGTTCCCGCGCTGGTGGACCCGGCGGCCAGCACGTCAACAAGGCCGCAACCAGGGTGGAGGTGCGCCTGGACCTGGATGCAGCCAGCGAGGTATTGAGCGAGCAGCAGGTGGCGCGGATTCGTGCAGCCCTCGAGAACCGCCTGGATGGGGAGGGCAACCTGCTGGTCGTGAGCGCGATACACAGAAGCCAGGCCCGGAACCTGGCAGCGGCCCTTGCAAGAATGGAGCAGCTGATTCACGGAGCACTGCAGAGGCGCAAGAAACGACGTCCTACTCGGCCGACCGCGGCAAGCCGGCGACGTCGGCTACAGGACAAGCGTCGCCGTGGCGAGGTCAAACGTCGCCGTGGCGAGCCGCCGGCCGTTGACTGAGTCACTCGTCATTCGTCCGACTCGGGACGCATCAAGCCCTTGGGCGTCATCGGGTGGAAGAACAGGATGCCGCTCGTGGTCCTGAGGAAGCAGGGCTCCTGGGCGCGAGGATAGTCGAGATAGGCGCGGGTGAGCTCTTCCGACATGCGGGCGCCGATAGCCAGGCTCGGAAGGCCGACACGAGCAACGAGGCGTCCCTTGCCCAACAAGTGTGCGTGCCCCACGACGACGACGATCAACCGGTCGGGATGGGCTTGGGCAGCGTCACGTATGCTGCGAGCGATCACGGAATCGCGGTGGGCCAACGGCAAGCGCGGTGTCGGCTCCAGCGGGAACACCGGCAGATCTCTGTCCTTGGCCAGGCTCAGCAGCGCGCGGAAGTAGGCGCTGTCGACATCGCTGCCGTCTCCGAGCCATGACCTCGGCCACCGGTTGGCAATGCGGGAACACAGCTGCGCCAGGTCAATGGCGCCGGCCAGGAACTGCTGCAAATCGGCAGTGTCGCCGAACCCGATTGCCTCCAGACCAAGCACGAGCTGATGGTCTTGTTCGATGAGCCAGCGCAGAAGATCGACCATCTTGTCGTGCAGGAGCTCGTCCCGGTGGTGGTCCCCCAGAAACAGCACCCGCACCTTCCTGGCCTCGTCCTGGAACCGTTGCAGGCTCAACCTCGCCGTGAAGCAAGTGCCAAGATCGCGGTAGTGGGCGTTCACGTAGGCCTGGAGGTAGGCTGGCCGGCTGGGCTCGCCGGGCAGCTTCCTCCGCTCCCAATCCACGTAGTTGCCCCTGCACCCCCCGAGCGGAGAGATAGTGATCGCCAGGAGCGCCAACGCGGCTGTCGGGGCTTGTTGCACGGCAGTCGAAGTTGATCCCATGCATGGAATGGTGTCCACTGCCGTTGGTGCATTCATGAGCGACAGGAAAAGCGAACTTGTTGGTCGACGGTGCGTGGTTACCGGCGGGGGAAGTGGCATCGGACGCGCCATTGCGGTCTGCCTGGCGGGCGCTGGCGCCCGAGTGGTCGTGACGGGCAGGCGCGAGGAGACTCTGCTCGAGACCGCGGCATTGTCCGAAGACATCTCGATCCAGGCCATGGACGTTGCCGACCGCGGCGCCGTGGATGTGGCGTTCGAGCGGATCCACGAGGAACTCGGCGCCATCGATGTGTTGGTCAACAACGCCGGGATCGGCGGGCCGAACGCCTGCGCTCTGGACGGTCCAGACCGCTGGGACGAGGTCATCCGCACGAACCTGGACGGGACGTTCTTCTGCACGCGCGCAGCCCTCAGGTACATGACCGAGGGTGGGCGCATCGTCAACATCTCTTCCGTGCTCGGGAAGTTCGGTGTACCGGGCTACACAGCCTACTGCGCGAGCAAGCATGGCGTCATCGGGTTCACCAAGGCCCTGGCGCTGGAGACGGCCAGCCGGCGGATCACCGCCAACGCGATCTGCCCCGGCTGGGTGGAAACGGACATGGCACGGGAGGGCATGGAGCGAATGGCCTTGGCCATGGGGATCAGCTACGAGGAGGCACGCAAGCAGGCGCTGTCCCAGGTGCCCCTTGGCCGGATCATTGAGCCGGAGGAGGTCGGCCGGCTGGTGGTGTACATGGTCGGCCCCCACGCGAGCGCAATGACCGGCCAGGCGATCAGCCTGTGCGGCGGCTCTACAATGGGCTAGCCGATGCTCCCTGACCGTCACGTCTTCGTCTGCAGCCATGGCAAGTCCTGCGCGACACGGGACAGCGACAAGGTCTACGCTGAGTTCCGTCGACTCCTGAAAGACTCTGGCCTCAAGCCCCGTGTGATGGTGACCGGCTGCGGTTCCATCGGCTTCTGCGATCGCGGCGTCGCCGTGGCCATCTATCCCGAGCAGGTCTGGTACTCCCGTGTCACCGTCCAAGATGTTCGTGAGATCTGGGACGAGCACGTGCTCGGTGGCCGCATCGTGAAGCGTCTCCGCGACGAGATCGAGAAGGACGTGAGCGAGATTCCCAAGCCGAGTCTATTCGACCCACTCAGCTAGGAAGATGTTGGTGTCCCTGGGCCGGTCCTCCGGGTTGAAGCGGTTGCTGGCCCAGACGAGGTACTTGCCGTCCGGAGAGAACATCGGGAAGGAATCGAACGAAGGGTTGTAAGTCACGCGCACCTGTCCAGTGCCATCCTCGTTGATGAGGTAGAGCTCGAAATCAGGCATCCTGGCCGACTTGCTATCCTGGTCGCTGGCAAAGATGATCCGCTTGTTGTCGGGGTGCCAGAACGGTGCGAAGTTGGCCTTGCCGTTGTTCGTGACCCTGTGGAAGTCGCTGCCGTTCCGTTGCATTACCGTGATCTCGAGCTTTGTCGGGACCATGAGGTTCTTGTCGAGAAAGTACGTGTAGCGTTCCGTCTCCTCGCCCTTCGCCGGGAAGCTCGAGCGCAACACGATCTTGCTGCCGTCGCTGGAGAAGAATGCCCCACCGTCGTAGCCAAGACGGTTGGTGAGGCGTTTGACCTCGGACCCGTCCGGCTCCATGGAGTAGACCTCGACGTCCCCATCCCGAACGGATGTAAAGACAAGGCGCCCTGTGACCGGGCAGACGGTGGTCTCCGCGTCGTAACCCGGGGTCGTGGTCAGGCGCTCCACGTGGCCACCGTCCGGATCGGCGGTGAAGATGTCGTAGCCAGCATGGAGGGGCCAGACGTACGCCGGACGGCCATGGGCGTCCCGCACCATCATCACCGGCGGAGGTGGTTTCTCGTTCGCGAGGTGAGTGGACGCATAGACGATGCGCCGATCTCCTTGCAGGAAGTAGCTGCAGGTTGTCACTCCCTTGCCGGTGCTCGCAAGCGTCTTCCTTCCGGTACGCAGATCCAGTACGTAGATCTGATCGGCCGGGATGCCATGTCGGCTCTGCAGGATCAGCTTGCTTCCGTCGCCGGACCAGTAGGCCTCGGCGTTCTCGCCGCCGAACGTCAACTGTCTGACGTTTCGAAAAAACCGTTCGCCCGGCACATCCGGGACAGGTTTCCCGGCCACTATCTCCAAGGCTCTGGTCGGCACAACTGGTGCGACGTCGATGTGGGGATCCTCCGAGGCCCGGCAACCTGCAAGGGTAGTCCAGGCCAAGAGAGTGTAGATCGCGCGGCGGTGGTTCATGCGCGCACAGGTTACCCAAAGTCCTGCCCCTGGCCGAGCTTCTCACGTATGCTGCCCCCACGTCCGAGATGAAACCTATCAGCCTGCTGTGCCTGACGGGCTTCCTGTCACCTTGCCTTTGCGGCTGTTTTGCGCCTCGGCCGCGCGAGAGCAACTGGCCGCCCGCGGACTTCTTTGTGGAGGTCGAGTCTGGCGACAACACCGCCGACGGGATTTTCTGCAAGCGGAAGGCACAGATCTGGTCTGACGGGCTGGTGGTCTATCAGGAAGCGTTGCCTCCTCCACTCACCAGCAAGGTGGCTGATGCCCCGGGGCTCCCGGTGTACAAGTCCATGTGCGCCTACCAACTGGCGCCAGAGTCGATCCGAATGCTCTCCCGAATGTTGTTCCAGTCCTCCATCAAGGACATCCCCGCGACGGTGGGCGACACCGACGGTGGAGAAGGACCTTGGCTCAAGATGCTGTATCGGGCCAATGGGGACACCCAGGAGGTGATGGTCTACATCCGCATCTTCGGTCCGATGAATCGCGTGCTTCACATCCTGAATTCGTTTCTGCCCGAGTATCACGGCTTCACCATGCCCGAATTGATCGGGACGCCGGAAGAACCCCACGTGGTGGAGGTTCCGCCGGTAACTGAATCCGTGGAGGGTGCCTTGACCTTCCATCGCAAGATGTTGGAGATGAAGCGGTTCTCGGTGGCAGCCGCCGCCCGGGACGAGTTGGTGCACCACCGCCGCTACCAGCTACAGCGCGATACGTTTGCCCTTGCCTGCGTCCAGGGCGACATCCCCACAGCCGAGCGGCTCCTCCAGGAGATGGAGAAGGTACTTCAGGAGCACAAGGAGGCGAACCAGCTGTTCCCGGACGTCGAAGCCGACAGCGTGGAGCATCTGCGCCAGATCCTGGCGGCCGCGAAACACGCCATCCCCTCGATGCGTTAGCGCCGCGCCTTCTTGCGTCCGGCCGCCTCCTCCATGCCCGCGCGCTTGGCCTTTGCGCCCCTCAGGAACACCTCGCCCATGCCGTTGCCAGCGAGAGCCTGGAGCAGGCCCAGATCGGCCTCGCCGATTCCGATGCAGTGGATCTGCACCTTGCGGAATACGTTCATGCGGGCCACCTCGTCCTCCAACCAGTGGTTGTGCACGTAGGGCCCGTGATAGACCAGGATTGGCGTGCGCGGGGCCGGCGCCGCGTATTCGTTGTCCCGGATGACCTTGCCTTCACCATAGTCCTTGTCCTTCATGCCGAAGTCATCCCAGGACGGGGCTCCGTCGGACAGCAGGAAGATGGTGTCGCAGCCCTCCGCCATGGCCTTCATGTCCACGTACTCATGCTTGTCGGCGAAGCCCTTGGCGCGCAGGGCGAAGGCACGGCGCAGTCCCGAATGCATGTTGGTGCGGCCGCGCAACACGCCGTCCGGAGCATCGGGCTCCTTGGGCTTGCCGGGGATGATCGAGTCCAACTCGTTGATGACCCGCTGAACGTTGGGGGTCGTGGCCGGGATCATTCCGGGGCACGACTTGAGCATGCCTGACTCGGTTCCGAACCAGACCACGCAGAAGCGCTTGTCCTCGGCAAGGCGCTGGATCGAGATCTTGAGGTGTTCGCGGGCAAGGTCGAAGCGGGTCCGGATCTCGTCCCAGGGTATGTCGCTTTCGTCCGGTGCCAGGCGGTTGCGCTTTACCTTCTTGCTCCGCTTTTTCTTCGGACCCGTAATGGGCCCGGTCTTCTTCTTCTGCTCGAGACCAGGGTCGATCAGCTTGCACATCGAGTCCGACATGTCGACCACGTAGCAGATTCGGTCCCCCTCTGCTTCGACACCGAAGAAACGGGGCTTGGCCACCACCGTGTGGGTGGACGGGACCGGCGGCGTGTAGCCGGCGTCCAGGAGGCGCAGCCAGGGCTCGGGCGTGATGTAGAGGGCATCCTTGCCGATCGTCTTGGACAGGAACCTCGCGATCACCATCTTGGCGCTGTGCGTCAGCTCGAGATCCGGCTTCAGCAACCCGATGTAGGCGCGGATGGCCTTCCGCATGAGCGGGTCTTCCAGAGCGTACCGGTTGGCCAGGATGGCGCTGGACAATGCACCAATGATCAGGCGGCGCTCGGCGGCACTCTCGGGCATCGCGGCGCAGGTCTCGGTGACGACCGGCAGGACGTCGGTACCGCCTCTCTCCGCCAGTGCCTGGATCGCCGCCGCCCGCAGGAGCAGGCTGGGCGACGTACGGGCAACTTGCAGGGCGGCCTCGTTGTTTCGTTGACGGGACTCGACGGTCAAGGCGTGAACCCACAGCCACACGTCGCCGGCCCCTTTGTGCTTGGTGCGCAGGCGTATCAGCGTATCCACGGCCGCGTCCTCGTCGTAGAACTTGCCGAACAGCGTTGCCACGGTGTAGCGGGTGTTCTCCGGGTAGGCGTTGGGCTTGTCGTAGTCCTTGGCCAGGATCGGCAGCGCTCGAATATCCATGGTGCTCGCAAGCGTCCGCCTCCCCTCGGTGTGGAAGCGGAACGGCTTGCGGACGATGCACTGTTTGTAGCGTTTCAGGGCCGGCTCGTACGCAGGTGCCTGGGCGCGGACCGGTGCGGCAAGCGCGAGGCAGACACTCCCCAGAAGCAGGACAAGCTTGTTCAGCATTGGGACTCGGATCGGGGTCGGGGTGCGGGCAGAGCAAGCCTAGCAGTTGGCCAGGAATCCGCCACCGGTCCGAGATGGGATCCGCTACCTACTTCTTCGGAAGGTGGACCGTCACGGGCGCCGTGAGGTGGTAGGTCCCCCAGCGGATGTCCAGCGTGGCGCCGTCCCCCCCGGTTGGTTCGAACGCCACCGCCAGCTTCTTGCAGACATCCTTCAGCTGCGGTTCGGTCTTCAGCGCCACCTTGGTGCCGCCCTTGGTCGAGGAGGCCTGGAATGCGTCCATGGTGTCCTTGCACACCTCGTCCTCGTCCAACAGCACCAGCGACCACTGGTGCTCAGGCTCCTTCTCCATGGCAAGGTAGTAGTAGCCCGGCGCGACCTTCTTGTCGGAGATGGACACCGGCACGTTGGTCTCCAGGGTGGTCCAGTAGTTCTGCCCGAAGCGCCACCGTGTTCCCGTCTTCATCTCGTCCAACTGAGCCTGATGCCGTTCCTTCCACTCCGGCAACGAGTGTTCGATGGTTATCGTGGACCGGGAAGCATGGTCGCACAGAAGCGTTCGGGAGCGTCCCTCCGACTGGATGTACTGGGTGACCTTGCCGAGGTTCTTGACCTTGACCGGTGAGGTGTACTCATGCTCGCCCCATTGCAGCCTGAAGGTCAGTTTCTCGGGAGCGTTCACCTTGTCGACCGCGCCCATGGTCATGGCCAGGTTGCGGGGCTTGCCCTTCACCGCTGCCCCCTGCAGGGGTATGGCGATGCCACCCTTTGTGGCCGACAC
>QJVU01000764.1 GCA_003235605.1 Planctomycetota bacterium
GGACCTGGCCGACCACGCCGCCGCCTGGGCCGGGCAGCACGATGCGGATCTCGACCCTGGTACCAGCGGCCGCCGTGATGGTCTGCAGGGGAGACGGCGCGTAGCCCCGTGCTCGGGCTCCGACGTTGCCATGCGGTGGAACCTGTCGCAGGAGGAAACGGCCCCGCTCATCGGACCGGGCGGCGACATGGGGCTCCAAGGCCGCCCAACCGGTCAGGACGATCTCGGCACCGGCCACGGCAACACCGTCGGTGTCCACGACCACTCCCTGGATGTCGACTCCCTCTTCCAGGATGAGGGTGAGCCTGGTCTCCTCTCCATCTGCCACCGTGGTGGTCTGTCCCCGGGTTGGCTGCCGGTCCGTGCGGACGTGGACCTTCCCGGGCCGGAGGCCCGGAACACGGACGCTGCCCTTGGCGCTCGTGGTGAAATGGCGGGGCGCTGCCCTGGGACCTTGCTCCAGGACCTCCTGCACGACGACCCCGATGTCCGGGGCCGGGGACATGTCGTCGCCATACACGACCAGCAGGAGCAGCGATCCACTGACGGTCTCGGCGCGGGGTGTCTGCAGCTGGTGCCGGTCGGGTTCCACAGCCCCCTGTCGCGGTTCGCCCTTCCCCTTCAGGGTCCCTGTTCCCTTTGCGGCGTCCGGGTCCTCGCCGTCCGGTGCGGTCGTCCGGGGCCCGAAACTCGAAAGCGACTTCGCGCCGAAGGCGGACTGCCACCACAGCAGTCCCGCGACGACCAGGAGCGCACCGCAAGCGGCGGCAATCGCGGCCCGCCCTGGACTCATGCTTCTCTTGCTTTCTCCTGCAAAGCTGGCGCAGTGTACCCGCCAAGAGAGTTAGGTAAAGCGCCAGAGGTCGTAGCTGTCTGAGACTTTGCATTGCAAAGTTTTCGTGGTATGGTGTCGCCGTGGGACGAGACCTGCAGCTGCGAACCCGGCTGGCGACCACGCTCCTCGTCGGGGCTGTTGCCGCAACGGCGGGGTCCGTGGCTACTGCGCAGAAACCCCGCTGGTCCCGGGCGGTGATCGGCGGACGTGTTCTCGACGTGGCGGGCAGGCCGGTTCCGGGCGCCACCGTCCGCTTGATCGAGCCCGCGTATCCCGGCTTGCCCTGGGATCTCCACACTGCCTTTGCCCTTCAGCCACGAACCTATCGGGAGTCGACGACGGACAACCGCGGTCGTTTCCGGTTCACCGTCCGCCACGGTGACCGGGCGTCGCTGCAGGCCCGGAAGGCGAAGGGTGATGGCGCAGGTCATCTCATGAGCCTCGTGTCCGACCCGGTGTCGAGCGGCGCATTCGTCACGATCACCGCCTGGCCAACGCGGGTCGTGCACGGCGTGTGCCGGGATCGTGCCACGAACCGTCCCCTCGCCGACAACCCTGTCCACGTCGTGGTCCCCATTGGCAACGGGAGTGACCCGGACGAGACCTGGGCGTTGCAGCTGAGCACCCGAACGGATGCAAAGGGCCGCTATCGCGTCCGCGTACCCCTGGGAACGTGGGTGAAGGTGCGGACCCCAGGCTGCGGGTGCCTCTGTGCGGGTGTCGTTCACGAGAACGTGGAGAACGACTTCCTCGTGGGGGTTGGAACGCCGATGCTCGCCGGCATCCTGCTGGATGAAGGACGGCGCGCCCTGGAGAACGTCATGGTGGTGGATGCGGCCGACTCGCGCATCCGGTGCTTGACCGATGCGCGCGGGAGCTTTCGGTTGCAGCCCATGGTCGCGAGCCAAGGTCCAAGGTGGGTTCACGTGTTTGCTTCGGGTTACCCTCCGAGAGCCTTGGCCGTGGCCCCTGGCGACGGCAGGCAGCCGTGCATCCTCACCGTTCCTGCCGGCAACCGGATCCGGGTCCGGCTCGTCGACAAGAGCGGCAGACCCATCGGCAACCGGAGCGTCGTGCTCGGCGGCTACGCCACACCTCCGGACTTGCGGGGACACCGGATCACGAGCCACGAGCTGCACACCGATGCCAACGGTGTGTTCCATGCCGACATCCCCGAGGATTGCAGATACCTCTCCGCGTTCGTGGAGCACGAAGGCTGCTACGTGTGGTTCTTCAGCGGGGCTCCCAAGGCCGGTGGTGATGTGGGCAACCTCACCATCGCGCCGCTTGCCGGGGTCCGTGGCCGGGTGACCTGTGGCACCAGGCTCCCCGCGGCCCGAGAGCGGATTCTGTTGATGCGCCTGCCCGACGATGGCTCGAGCCCCAACGTCATCGTTCGAACGCACAAACGACTGCCCGCCCTCGCGCGATGGACCGACAGCGGCGGGAGGTTCGCGTTTCCTCCGCTGCAGCCGGGAACCTACGAAGTGGCGTTCGTCGCCGAGCACCACGGACCGGTCGTGCGGCGGTTCCGCGTGCCTTTGGGGAAGGACGACGGGCAGTTGATCCGCAGCGGACAACTGTGGTTCCAGCTCCCCGCGCATCGCCCGATCCGCGGGGTTGTCGTTGATGGAGAGGGGGCACCGATCCAAGGCGCCCTCGTGTCAGGACAACCCCTGGGACGCCGCGTCAGCGGTCTTCTACCAGCACTGTGTCGTTTCGGTCTGAACCCGCAAGGATGCATCAAGACACGGACCGACGAGAAGGGCCGCTTCACGCTGTTTGCCAACGATGGTGACACGAGCGTCGTGGTCAACGCTCTTCTGCCGCAGAAACCGCGGTGGCGATCGACCAACGTGGCACGGGTGGACCCGAGCAATCCCGCCGAACTGCGTCTCGTGATGCGCTAGGACTCGGGAGACGAGTCAGGCTCGCAGCCTGGCCATCACGATCAGTTTCTTGCCGAAGAGGAGGTCGGCCGAGAGGACATCTCGCATCATCTCGCTGCAGATCTCCGGGTGGTCGTGGAGGTACTTGCGCAACAGCTTCCTGGTGAAGAAGCGCACCGGCAGGTAGAGCAGTGGCGCGAGGGCGATGGCGCCGCCGCTGTACTTGGCCGTGCAAGTGGCCATGAGCTCGAAGCCATGGACCTTG
>QJVU01000131.1 GCA_003235605.1 Planctomycetota bacterium
GCGTCGAGACTGGCCGTCACGCCGACCTGTCGCCGTGGCGGTAGGCGATGATGTGCGCCTTCTCCACGGTGATCATTCCCTCGTCCACCATGGCATCGAGATGGGGCAGGAAGGCCTGGATCCGCTCCTCTTTGTCGACGATCTCGATAATGATGGGCAGGTCCTGGGAGAGGCGCAGGATGCTGGCCGTGTGCAGTCGGCTGTGGGCGCCGAAGCCCTCGAGGCCGCGCAGCACGGTAGCGCCGGCCAGGCCCGTTTCACGAGCCTTCAAGACGATGGCTTCGTAGAGAGGCTTGCCCCCGTGGCGGTCGCTCTCGCCGACGAAGATCCGCAGTAGCTGGCCCTCACCTTCGATCTTCATGGTTGGTGCTCCTTGCTCGTCTGTTGCTCGAGTCTTGCTCGTCTTCGTTCTCGTTCCTATGTGCCGACTGCCCTCACCGCGATCATGCCAAGCGCCACGGCCCCGATGCCCAGGACGATGTTGGCAGCGACACTGATGCCGGCCAGGGAATACTCGCCTCTCTGGATCAGTTCCATGGTCTCATACCCCAGCGTCGAGAACGTGGTGAACGATCCCAGCAGGCCGATCTGCAGGAACAGGCGCGTGTTCACGGAGAACAGCTGCCGCTCTTCCACCAGGGACATTAGCACGCCGATCACCAGGCAGCCGAGACAGTTCACTACCAAGGTGCCGGCGGGAAACGTCTGCCAATAGCGGTGCACCAGCCCTGAGAGGCCATAGCGCGCGATTGCACCGACAAAACCGCCGAGGCCTATGAGGACGAGCTCGACCATCCGGTAACTCCTCTGCAAGAGGTCATGCTGCACGAAGCCTATTCGTTGGTTGGAACGGATTGCCAGCCTCTGGCGAGCCATTCCCGCGCGCGGCTCCGCCGCGCCGTAAGGCGGTGGGTTGGTCAGATCTTTTTTCGAATGCTCACTCCGCGCTGTGTCCGCAAGCTACCCTCAGCCTGCTCGCTCCGGAGAAGCTGAGAGAAGCTCTCTTGCGGCCGACGCGCGAGTCGCCCCTGGTGCGCCGGCCCCCGCCGCACCCACGACGCCTGCACCCGCTGCTCCGCCGGCTCCCACTACCCCGACGCCCGGCAGCCCGGGGGGTCGTGGTGGGCCCACCACTGGTCCCCCTGGAGCCCAGTTGGGCGACGACCTCACCACGTGGCAGTTCTGGTGGGAGTTCAAACTCACGCAATCGCGGAAACAACCTCGCCAAGCTGAGCGCCATCGCCGGTGCCCTCGCGCTCATCGCGACCGGCGCACGATCCAGTCACTGACCAACGTGTTGTTCGACGAGAGGATCACGGACCACTCCTGTACGTTCGCGGCTGTGGCTCTTGGGCGACATCGCTCACAAGGAGAAGTTGCCATGGAACTCGAAGATCTCACGGAACATGAACTACCGGGCCGCCGTCGAAACCCTCACGGGTTCCGGTAGCGGCGTGCTGGACATCCTGTAGCAGCGACCCAAGAGAGGATTCCTCCCCACCCTTTGCGCGGCTTGCTGTAGGATGTGGGTCGGTGTCGAGGCCGCTCACGCCAGGGCCTTCGGATGCCTGCTCCCTTCGTTTCATTCCCGTTGACCCAACAGAGAACCATGAAGACACAGATGATCTGCGGCCTGGCCCTTGTCCTGGCCGTGCCGCTCTACGGCCAGGGCGTGCTCTACTCGCCCACGCATTTGGACAGCAAGACCGAAGGCCTCTACTACGGCTATTACTTCGGCGGCTGGCCGAACGGCCATCAGCAGTTTGGTGATGGCGAGAACCGCGGCAAGGTCGGCGTCATCGGTGCGATCAACCTGCGCCTGGACTACCGCAGCCACACATCCACGACTGCCCCCGGTCGGAAATGGACGAACGTGAAGGTGGCGATTGCCGACGGCGACATTGCCAAGTTCACGACCACTTTTGCGTCCAACATGACAAGCACGCCGACGACGGTGTTCAACGCAGCCTGGAGCCTGCCGACGGTAACGGGTTACCCGCTGACCAAGCCTGCTGTCTATGGTGGTCTCAAGGGTGAGTACAAGATTCCGTTCACGTCCACGTGGGTCTATACCGGCAAGACGGACATCGTCCACGACTGGCAGTTCCTGGGCGGCACGCTGGACAACAACGTCACCTGGGCGACCAACTCCACCCGCACCTACTACTTCGACTCCTATACCAGCGCGAACGAGTACAGCGCGGCGCCCAGCACGTACAGGTACATCCCCGCCACCCGCCTGAACAACAACTCAGCCGGCGTGACCACCAGGTGCAACGACTCGGCCATGACCACCACGACAGGCTCTTATATCTACCTGTACGCGTATGCGTACGGCTCGAAGTACGTGGTCCTCAACTACCGGTCGAACCTGGTCTTCTACCACTACAGCTACTACACGGCCACCGATGCTCCCGTCATCCACGGTCTGGCCTTTGCGACCAACAACAACGGCGTCGACCTCGGCACGGGCTGCAACAAGTTCCACCTCTCGGGTCCGGTGCTGCTGAGACCGACGATGACCATGCCTCGGACATACAACGCAAACGGGTTCAGTGCCTACCGCCAGGAGTTCATCCCATGGGTGTCGGCAATGGCCAACCTGACGCTTGCGGCGCAGGGTGCCTGGACGGACTCGGTCACGAACCGGTTCAACCTGACCCAGGCAATCGAGGCGACATTGCCGGCAGGCCTTCCGAACCCCGCTCCGAAGCGGATGCACACGTACCAGTACCAGGGCCCCACGCTCACCACGGGCTATGGTCCCTACAACTACTACTACATGAACCCCGCCTTGGCTTACACGACCAAGTAGGGCGCAAGCCAAGGGCCTGTAGCGAACATTGGTGCCGGACAGGAACCGTACGTTCCTGTCCGGTTTCATGTCGGCGGTGCTCAGTAGCGCCGTCTGGTGGTTGGCTCCGTCTTGGCTCCGCCTGCCGTCTTGGCTCTGCCTGACGCCCCCACGGCCCTCTGCATGCCGAAGT
>QJVU01000728.1 GCA_003235605.1 Planctomycetota bacterium
AGAAAGACGCATGGAAAGAATCACGTGGGATCGAACCAAGTGTGTGGGTTGCCGGATGTGCGAAGCGATCTGCGCGCTCACGCACGAGGGGGAATTCAACCCCACGAAAGCGAGGATCAAGGTCGTACGCACGGTGGAGGACGGCATGTTGTACCCGGTGGCCGTCTTCTGCATGCATTGTGAAGTGCCCTACTGTCAGGCGGTATGCCCCGTGGGAGCGCTGTGCCGCGACGAGCGGGGAGCCGTGATCGTCGACGACGAGAAGTGCATCGGCTGCAAGCTGTGCGAGATGGCCTGCCCGGTGGGGGCGATCGCGGTGCATCCGGAGAAGCACGTGGCGGGGAAATGCGACTGGTGCAAGGGCATGGAAGAACGGCAGTGCGTGAAGTTCTGCAGCCAGAGATACGCGGCACTGAGCCTCGTGCCCGCCGAGAAGGTGGGCAAGGCGCTGGCGCGAGACAAGGCGGAGAAGTTCGTCAAGTTGGCGCGAGGGGAGGAGTGACATGTCGAGAGCAGGGAAGATACTGCGGGTGGATCTGACCGAAGGGAAGATCGAGAAGGAGCCCACCTCCAGCTACGTGAAGAAGTGGTTCGGGGGCGATGCCATCGGGTCGGCGATCCTCTGCAACGAGGTGTCGCCCGAGTGCAGGGCCTACGACCCCGAGAACATCCTCACGTTCAACATGGGGCCTCTCTGCGGGACGTCGCGTGGGGGAAGCAAGAGCACGGTGATGACCCGGTCGCCGCTCCTGGTCCACAACATCCTGCTGACGTCCGGCATGGGGGGACAGTTCCCCTCGGAGGCGAAGTTCGCCGGCTACGACAACATCATCATCCAGGGACGGGCCGACAAGCCGGTGTACCTGCTGATCAACGACGATCGGGTCGAGATCAAGGATGCCGCCCACCTGTGGGGCCTGGACACCTACAAGACCCAGTCCGCGATCAAGGCGGAGACGAAGGATCCCGACACGCAGGTGGCCTGCATCGGTCCGGCGGGAGAGAACCAGGTCGCCTACGGCCTGATCTACCACGACATCAACGCCACGGCCGGCAGGTGCGGCACCGGTGGGGTCATGGGTTCCAAGAACCTCAAGCCGGTCGCGGTGCGGGGCACCAAGGGACTCCCGGTCGCCGATCCCCAGAAGTACCTCGAGCTGTGGAATGAGTATTTCGCGGCAACGTTTCCGGAGCCTTTGACGCCCGACCACTGGTCGCGAACGTCCATGATCGATGCGGCGGATTTCGAAGCAACACTGGACATCTTCATGTGGGGTGGCGACGCCACCGATCTCGTCTGCCCCCCTGTTCCGGAAGAGAAGACGCTCAAGGAGTTCACGCGCAAGTACGCGGTGGGGAACAGCGGCTGTGCCTTCTGCCCGGAGCAGTGCTACGTCCGCGTCAACGTGCCCAATATTGGAGCCGGTGCCGCCCTCTGTGCCATGCCTGGCGAGTGGCAGACCCGGTTCAAGACCTACGACCCGGAGCTCTGGTGGCGGAGTGCCGTCCTCAGCAACAAGCTGGGCCTCGATTGCAGTTCGACCTGCAACATCATCTCCTGGCTGATGAAGCTCCACGAAGAAGGAATCATCACCGCAGCCGACACCGACGGGATCCCCATGGAGTGGGGCAGCGGGGAGGCCGTTCTGGCGATGATCGAAAAGATCGGAAGGAAGGAGGGATTCGGCAAGGTGCTGGCCGAAGGCATCGTGCCCGCCGCTCGGAAGATCGGCAAGAGCGCCAAGCGGTATGCCCGGCAGGTCAAGGGCCTGGAGTACCTGAACTACTGGATGTGGGCGGGCGGATCCCTGGGCGTCGCCGTAGGTCCGAGCGCGACCGGCACGCAGATGGATCCCTCCGGGGCGGAGAACGCGGGCGAGATCATCCAGAGCATCATGGAGGAACATCCGCCGTTTCCGGGAATGACCAAAGAGGGCGTGGACGAGATGATGGATCAGCTGCGGTCGGCCAAGAGCGCGCACATGTCCGGCGACCCGGACGCCTGGAAGCTGTTCGAGGACGATGGGCAGACGATGAGAACCAAGGGCAAGGCCGCATTGGACCTGGGCTACGAGAACCAGACCAAGCTGGCCGACCTCGCCGGTGTCTGCGACCAGAGCATGAGCGCCGGGCCGAGGTTCTTGAGCGCGCTGCGGGATTTCTGGGGAGAGATCGCGGATTTCGTGACGGCGGATCTGGGGGAAGAGCACACGCCCGAGATGCTGAAAGAGGTGGTCGACCGGGTGCGGCTCCAGGAACGGGGGTACGACTACCTCTGTGGACTGCGCCGGGAAGACGAGACGATGCCCGACGACTTCTTCGAGCCGATCAAGACGAGGCGATGGGGCACCCGGGTGTTCTTGACGCGCGAGGCCCTGGAGAAGATGAAGTCCGAGTACTACGAGCTCCGAGGCTGCGATCCGGTAACCGGCGTCCCGAGCAGAGAAGCGCTCGAGACGCTCGGTCTGAACGGTCTTGCCGACAGGCTCGACGAGCTGGATCTCGAGGCGGGAACCGCTGCGGCCGGTGAAGCTGCGTCGGAAGGCTCTCCGGAACCCGAGTCGACGGAAAAGGGCTAGTCACCGACGCACGGGGGCGGACGGAAGGACGCGATGAGCGGCCGGCGAGACGAAGACCAACGAGGTGATCGGATGGAAGAGCGGCAGGATCTGAAGGGTCCCTACGAGGACACGATCAAGCTGGAGGAGATGTCCAAGAAATTCCTGATCAAGTTGCTGAAGGAATGGCAAGAGCAGTACAGGGTCTTGAACGAAGGCCTGTATGCGGCGGCGCTCAAGAGGATTCCGATGGAGCAGTTCAACGAGATCCTGATGGAGGCCAACGAGCACATGTACAAGGCCACGATGCCACGGCTCAACAGGCTGGCCGGGATCGAACCGGAGACCTTGCTGGACTTGAACCGGGTCGGGCAGCTGTCGATCGATGCGAACAAGTCGCAGGGCTACTTCGAGAGCCACGAGGAGATC
>QJVU01000267.1 GCA_003235605.1 Planctomycetota bacterium
CTCGTGCGCGTGGATGGCGATGCCTGCGAGCCCTTGCGCCGGCCCGCGGCGCTCCCCGAGCAGATCCCCGGCAACGCACGCGACCTGCCGGTGACCAGGATGCCAACGGAAAGGTCGCCAAGTCCACCAGACGTGCACCCCTCCATGCAGGCCGGCCAGCTCTACATCAACCGCGAGCTCAGCCTGTTGCAGTTCAACTGGCGGGTGCTGGGCCTGGCTCAGGATCCTGGTATCCCGTTGCTGGAGCGCTTGCGCTTCCTGGCGATCTCGACCAACAACCTGGACGAGTTCTTCGAGATCCGCGTCGCTGGCCTCAAGCAGCAGATCGAGTACGACGTCGGCCTGAGCAGGCTGGACCGGATATCGCCACAACTGGCGTTCGAGCAGGTGGCGGCCCTGGCCCACGAGCTCGTGACGGCGCAGTACCGGGTGCTGAACCAGGAGTTGCTGCCGTCACTGGAAATGGAGGGAGTCCGGGTCGTGAAGCGGGAGGACTGGAGCGCGGCGCAGGCGCAGTGGGTCCGCAACTACTTCGAGTCCGACGTGCTGCCGGTGCTGACACCCGTCGCCCTGGACCCGGCCCACCCGTTCCCGCGCATCGTCAACAAGAGCCTCAACTTCATCGTCTCCGTGCAGGGCAAGGACGCCTTCGGCCGCAGCAGCAGGACCGCCGTGGTGCAGGCTCCCCGCCTGTTGCCACGCCTGATCCAGCTGCCGAAGTCCGTGGCGCAGCGCCCCCACGAGTTCGTGCTGCTGTCATCGGTGATCCACGCCCACGTGGGCGATGTGTTCCCCGGCATGAAGGTAAGGGGCTGCTACCAGTTTCGCGTCACCAGGGACGGCGAGCTCTGGGTGGACGAGGAGGAGGTCGAGGATCTTCTCAAGGCGCTCTCCGGTGAGCTGCTCAGCCGCAGATTCGGAGATGCCCTGCGCCTCGAGGTGGCGGACAACTGTCCGGAAGAGATGCGTACCTTCCTGCTCAAGCAGTTCGAGCTCACCGAGGCCGACCTCTATGCAGTCGACGGGCCGGTGAACCTGCACCGCCTCAGCTACCTCTACGAGCTCGTCGATCGCACCGACCTGAAGTACCGACCTTTCATCCCGGGAACACCGTCGTCGATCACGCCTGGTACGAGCATGTTCGACGTCATCCGCGAAGGTGATGTCTTGCTGCATCACCCGTTCCAGAGCTTCCAGCCGGTGGTGGAGCTGCTGCGCGAGGCCGCCGTGGATCCAGCCGTTCTGGCAATCAAACAGACCCTCTACCGCACCGGACTGGTCTCGCCCCTGGTGAACTCACTGCTCGATGCCGCCAAGGCAGGCAAGGAAGTGACCGTCGTCATCGAGTTGCGAGCGCGCTTCGATGAGGAGGCCAACATCCACCTTGCAACGCGGTTGCAGGAAGCAGGAGCCAAGGTCGTGTATGGAATCGTGGGCTACAAGGCCCACGCCAAGGCACTCCTCATCGTGCGCCGCGAGGGCAAGCGCCTGCGTCGCTACGTTCACCTGAGTACCGGGAACTACCACATCGGCACTACCAAGGCCTACACAGACCTGGGTCTGCTGAGCTGCGACGACGCCTTGGGCACGGATGTCCACAACATGTTCCAGCAGCTTACCGGCCTCGGGAAGTTCAGCGGCATGCAGCAACTGCTGCAGGCACCCTTCACGCTGCACACCGCGATGATGCGCTACATAGAGGCAGAGACCGCGGCTGCCCGGGCTGGCCGGCCAGCGCGCGTCATCGCCAAGATGAATGCGCTCATCGAAGAAGAGATCATCCAGACGCTGTACGAGGCGTCGCAGGCCGGCGTCCAGATCGACCTCGTGGTGCGCGGCATCTGCTGCCTGCGCCCGCAGGTGCCGGGCCTGTCGGACAACATCCGGGTGCGTTCCGTCCTGGGACGCTTCCTGGAGCATACCCGGGTCTTCCTGTTCCACGCCGACGGCCGGGAGCTGGTGTTCTGCTCCAGCGCGGACTGGATGCCGCGCAACTTCTTCCGCCGAGTGGAGAACTGCTTTCCGATCCATGAGAAGAAGCTGAAGAAGCGGGTGATCGAAGAGGGTCTGCTGCCCTACCTGCGCGACAACACGATGGTGTGGCACCTCAACGCCGACGGTTCCTACACCCGGGAGACCGGCGCCGAGAACCCGTACTGCGCCCAGAGCACGCTGCTGGCAAAGCTGGCCGACGACCCGGGCCCGCCGGCTGATCAACGGCTCACGAGCTCGTAGCCCAGTCCGGACAAGACCACAGCCTCTTTCTGGAGGTCCGCCACGGTCAGCGGGTGGTCCGCCAGCCAGTCGTCGGGAAACTGCAAGACCAGCCTGTTGTCATCGGCGGTGACCTGCACGTCGACGCTCGGCGCGGCGCCACGGCTGCGGTTCAGCAGGACCGCCAGCCGCAGCAGCAGGCAGAGTCGGATCGCCTGCCCCTCCTTCAGGTGGCGAACGTCCACCAGGGAGGGGATGTGCGGCTTGCGTCGGTGGGAACGGATCAACGCCGCCAGCGCACGCTGGTCTTCCTCGGAGAAGCCCGCCATCGTCGTGTTGGCGACCAGGTACTCGCCATGCCGCTGGTAGCTGTGGTGGGAGATCGTCAGGCCGATCTCGTGGATGCGCGCTGCCCAGTCCAGCAGTTGGCCCATGTGAGGGTCGCCCAGGTGCCAGGCCTCAGCCGTCGCCGCCAGCAGCTTCGCCGCGGTCAACGCCACGCGGTCGCCCTGTCGCGGATCGATCTGGAAACGGTCGACGAAGCTCCGGATGGTCCGGTCGCGCACGTCCTCGTGTTGCAGGCGTCCGTGCAGATCGAACAGCAGTCCCTCTCGCAACGCCGCGGGGGCCGGCAGCATCTGGTCGATGTCGAGGGCTTGCATGACTGCAAGGAGCACGGTCAGACCGCCCGGGAGTACCAGCCGACGCTCCGCCTTCAGCTCGGGGAAGTCCAGCTCCTGGATGGAGCCGTACCCCATCACCGCGTCAAGAAG
>QJVU01000481.1 GCA_003235605.1 Planctomycetota bacterium
GGTGGACCGCGCCCAGGCCGACGACGACGGGGCCTTTCACTGGTACTGCGCGGGGGGCAGCGGCACCGGCTGCTTCAACCACAACTTCTACTGGTACGAGGAGGCCCCATCGACCGTGCCGCGCGCTACGAGGTTGATGTCTCCCATGGCCGAACGCTGCATCATCAGCGCGATGTCCTGGTTGATCGCCGTCGAGCCTACGTTGGCTGGCGTGACGGTGACCTGGTAGCCGACCAGAGGCGCGGTGCCGGTATCCAGCGCCAGCACGAAGCTCTGGATGGCGGTCTTGTTCGTGGTGTTGGTGCTCAGCGGCCCGAAGACGCCGAGTCCCAGGAAGTCGAACACGTCGTTCAGGCTGCCGTCGTGAACGAGGCCGAATCCCGAGATCCGTCCCTGAGTCGTGGGCCTCCTGCCCAGCTTCTTGTGGATGTTGCGCAGGTGCGGGACGGCGAAGCCCTGGGGTTCCTGCAGGATGTTGCCCGGGATGACGGTTCCGTTCGTTCCGGTCGGAAGCGCGTGGCATTGGTTGCAGGTGATGTTGTCCCGGAACGGCGTGGCCGTGAACAGGATGCGCCCATCGGCCGCGCTCGTGCCCTTCGGTTGGTTGGGTAGCGAACGGTCCAGGTTGAGGTTCGGGTTCGGGGGGAACGCAGTCGTCTGCAGAAACGCCGCGTAGGCGTCCATGTCCGAGCTCGACAGCTGGCTCTTGCCCATGAGGCTGTCGAAGGCCGGGTTGAAGTCCTGCAACCTGGGCCGATCACCACGCCAATGGAAGGGCTGGCCGCCGAGCATCCCCTTCAGCGTCTGTGTGACCATCGGCCCCTTCATCGGGTGCATCTCGATGCTCGGTCCGATGGGGGGCTGGACCTTGATGATGTTGCCGCCGGGATCGCCGAGATCCCAGGCGAGACCGTCCATGTCACCGTCGACGTGGCAGCTGGCACATGAAGCCGTGCCGTTGCCCGACAGCTTGGCGTCGTAGAGGAAGCCACGGCCCTCCTTGATCGCGGGTGGGGTCGGATCGGGCAGGGCAATTTCGCGGACCACCTTTTCGGACGTCGTGCTGAGCACGCTTACGCTGTTCGACAGGCGATTGAGGACATACAGGTGCGCGCTGGTGGGGTGGTGCACGAGGCCACGTGGTCCCTTCTTCTTGCGCGGATCCGCCGTTGCACCCGTCGTGCTGCCCACCTCGATGAAGGCGCTGACCTTGCCCTGGGTATCCAGGATGCCGATCCTGTCGGTGCCAAATGCAGTCACGAACAGCTTGCTGCCGGCGGGATCCCACGCCACGTCCGTGGGCTGCGCCAGGGCGCTGCCGAGGGCCGTGGTGTTCGGCAGCACGCCGTAGTTGACGTTCGGGTTCAGATCGAAGACCGTGACCGATGGCGAGGAGCCGGTCGTGACGCGAGTTACGCGGTTGTCGACAATGTGCCCGCGGACGTTGGGCTCGAACCGCACGAGGTTGCGGGCCTCGGTGTTGGCCACCCAGATTTCCGTGGTGCCTGGACGGCGAGCGACGCCGAACAGCGTCGTCCCGATTCCGCTGTAGCTGCGCCGGACTTTGAGTGTCTCGGCATCGATCTCCACGAGGTCATGATCCGGCAGGTCCACGTTGATCTTGGCCTTCCAGGTCGTGTCTTCGCTGGAGACGATCAGCCCGACCTGTGGTGGCTTCGGCAGGCGCTTGTTCGTTGGCTGCGGTTGGGCCGGGGCGATGTCCTGGGGGACGATCGTCGTCTTGTTCCCCGATCGATGGACGGCAACCCACACGGTCTTGCCGTCCTCGGCCACGGCCATCGACCGGGGTTCGTCGCCGAAGACCGACAAGCTCGCCACCTGGCGTCGCGTCTGGAGGTCGAACACCCTCACGGCCCGCGACGCGGCCACGGAGATGAACGCGTGCTTGCCGGTGAACACCACGTCGTAGGGTTCGTCCTTGACGTAGAGGGTGTCGACGATCATCCGCCTCTGCAACGACACGATGCTCACCGAGTCGGACAGCCAGTTCACGACCCAGATCTCGTCGGGAGTGCGCGGTCGAACGGACACCGGCTCGAGTCCCACGGGAATCTCGTAGAGCAGCACGGGTGCAGACGGCCGCGCCAGGGAGAACACAGCCAACCGGTTGTCCGGCGTGTTCAGGGCGAACAGCCGTTGACCATCTGCAGACACCGCGATCGGGCGGCACTGCGAGCTCTCGAAGTTGACGAATGACGAGCTTTGGGCCCGCGCGGGAGACGCAGTCCAGAGCAGACAGATCAGCAGCGTCAGCCCTGTTCCGATCCTCATGGGCCCACGCCCCCTACCACAGGAACAGCTCTGTAGTGTTCGTGGACGTGGCGCTGCTGCCTGTTCCTCCGCCCAGGACGAGGATGCCACAGGCACGCAGCTCGATGGCCAGGGCCCCCGCGCGTGTAGCCACCATGTTCGGCATTGCCGACCACTTGTTGGTGGTGTGGTCGTAGATCTCCGCGGTCTGGGTCGCTGTGGGTGACCAGAGGCTGCCGGAGCCGCCGCCGAGGACCATGAATCGGCCGTCGGACAGCATCACGTCCGTGGGCATCGCCCGGCTGCCGGTCATGGCCGTTGCTGCCGACCAGCGGTTGGTCTGCGGATCGTAGATCTCCGCGGCGTTGATGGGCGTGCCGGCATTGCTGGTGTCGATGACGCCGGCCAGGCCGCCAGCCACCAGGACCTTGCCATTGGGCAGCAACGTGGCAGCGTACATGGAGCGGATGCTCTGCATCGACCCGGCGCTGCTCATGCTGTTGTTCTTTGGGTCGTAGAGGTCGCAGGTGTTCGAGATCTGGGGGAGCTTGAAGAACAAGAGGCTGCGCCAGCTGAGGCCACCAGGCAGGAGCACCCTGCCGTCTGCCAGGACGATAGCCGAGTGCATCGCCCTGTAGGTGGAGAGGTTCGGCCCGGAGGCCCACTTGTTGGTCGTGGGGTCGTAGATCTCCGTGGACCTGAGGGCGGACGTGAGGGCGTTGTTCTGCGTGCTGGTGTCCGGAATGCCGCCGGTGACCAGGACCTTGCCGTTCGTCAGCAGCGTGGCGGTGTGACCCATCCGCTTGTTGGCCATCGGCGGCCCGGCGGTGAACTTGCCGGTCTTCGGATCGAAGAACTCGGTGCTGGTCTGGGGCGCATTGTTGGCATCCACACCACCGATCAGCATGGTGCGGCCGTCCTGCAGAAGGACCTGTGCGTGCGCGGCGCGCCCCGCGGTGAGCAATGGTCCAGCGGTGAAGCTGCGGCTTTGCTCGTCGTAGACCTCCGTCGTGTTGCGGGCAGCCTGCCACAGGGGGGTACCGGAGCCTCCGCCCACGATCAGGTGCAAACCGTCGCCGAGAGGGATGTGGGTCGGACGAGTGCGAGCGGACGCCAGGTTCTTCTGGGCCTGGAAGCCACCGCCCTGGCCGTACAGCACTACAGACACGTCGGAGACCTCGTCGGCCAGCGTGGCCTTGCCAGGATAGGTAGCGGCCTGGTGCAGCGTCGCGAGACCGATCAAGCCGCTGTCGTTGGGGAGCGGAAAGGCGAGCTTCAGCCTGCCCTGGGAATCCAGGCGCAGGAACAGGTGCAACGCAGGCAGGTCCAGACCCACCCTGATCGTGCGCGGGTCCATGCCGTCGAAGTTGGAGAGGGGGATCGAGGCGCGCTGCAAGGACGTGGCCAGGAAGCAGCTCTCGGAGGGATTGCCCCCCGAGATCTCCAACAGCAGGGTGCGGCCGATGCCGCCACCGCAGGGCTTGACCAGCAGGTCATCCTGGGCGGCGAGGATGGTGCAGAGCAGGAGTCCTGTACAGAGGCTGGGGAGGCTGGAGAGGCTGGGGAGGCTGGGGAGGCTGGTCATCTTCGGTCTGCGATCATACTGCCCATGGCGAGGTCTATGAGCCGCGACAGCACCTTGTCTGAGTCGAAGTACTCCTCGGCGAGGGCACGGGCCTCGCGACAGTGGTACTGGTAGTCACGGTCCAGCTCTTCGATGGCGTGCAGGACGTCGTCCAGGCAGGAAAACGAGAACAGGCCAGCGCCCGTGGGCAGCCATTCGGAGAAGCCGGTCTCCTGGGTGATCACCGGGCGGCCGCTGGCCAGGTAATGCGCGCTGCGCTCGCTGAACCACCCGCAGTAGCTCACCACGTAGCCGTGCTTGGCGACGGTGAACTCGGCCTTGGACTGCTGGATGTAGCGCTGGTAGCCCCAGGGATCCCTGGCGACCGTCAGCGGGTCCGCAATGTGCCAGCCCCGGCCGCCCAGCTTCTTCCGGGGAGCGTTGGGGCCGCCCAGCGCCAACTCGAAGATCTCACCGGCCCGATCAGGCAGGTCCGCGTAGGCCTGGAAGGACTCGGACTTCATGCCAAAACGGTAGTCCCCATACTCGCGGGGCTCGTAGCTGTCCCAGAGCATCACGGTCGTGAACCGGGCCGCGGGGTCTGCCGGAGTGACCGGCCAGGCATCCAAGACCACCGGTTGCCGGACCGTCTGCCAGACGAGGCCGTCGTCCGGTACCTTGGCCTTGCCCGTGGGGATGTTCTCGCCGTCCGTGAAGAACACGTTGTGTTGCAGCGCCCGTCTGCGACGGTGTCCCTCGGTCAGCTGCCGCACCTGTTCGAAGGCAGGATCGATGTCGATATAGGCGCGGTGAGGAACCTCCTGGAGCCATGGCCGGATCGGGTTGATGCCGGACACGTTCAGCAGCAGGTCCGCGGACATGACGATGTCCGGAACGCAATTGCCGGCCGGGCCGTGCCAGGTCCGCTTGTGGGCATCGTAGTAGGCCCAACGCTCGCCCAGGCCGGTGCGCTCGAACACCCGCTTTGCGTAAGCAAGGCCATAGGTCGGGTCCTCGTCCGTGACGTGACGGCTGGGATCGTAGCAGAAGGCGTAGTCCTCGCTGTCCTCCAGGAACCAGACGTCGTGCCCCAGGCGCAACAGACCCATGGCGTACTGCAATGTCGGCCAGGTCCCACCGCCGAGGGGACGCCTCACCACGTACCCGAGCACCAGGATCCGCAGGCTCGAGCTCATGGCGCCGCCTCCAGCATCGTGGCGAGATCCGTGTCAGGGCCCATTGCCAGCCGGGTCAGGCGAAAGGGGGTGTCCGTGGGCAGCTTCGCCACCCCCCCCTTGTAGAGACAGCCCGCCCGGTAGCCGGCTCCGGCCATTGCCTCGTCGACGGTCCGCGGGTCGGTGCCGCAGTCCCCGTAGGGATACGCGAACACCTCCACGGGCGCATCGAGGGCTTCCTCCAGGTGGGACTTCGAATCGCGGAGCTCAGCGGTCCGTTCCGCTTCCGTCAGCTCCGAGAAGGCGCGGTGGGAGACGCCGTGGGACTGGATGGAGATGCCGCGATGCTGCAGCTCCCGCAGCTGGTCCCAGGTGCACATCGCTTCTTCCGGCTCGGTGCCCCGGTCGAACCGGTTGCTGCCGCCGACGTAGTTGGTGGGCACGAACAGCACCGCTGGCAGGCCGGACTGCGCCAGCCACGGCTCGGCCACGTTCAGCATCGATGCATAGCCATCGTCGAAGGTCAGCAGCGCGGCCCGGTTCGGCAGGGAAGCTGGATCCTCGAGGCCGTTCAGGAAGGCGCCTGCGTCGATCACCGAGTAGCCATGGTCCAGCAGGGTCCGGAGCTGGCTCATGAAGGTGGCCTCCGGGACATAGCTCCAGGTGGTCCAGCCTCCGGCCGGCGGCTCTCCGATCTTGTGGTATGCCAGGATCGCGAGGTCAACCATGGACAAGACCCCTCCTGCGCTTCTCAGGCGTCGAGAGCGCGATCTCGAGCACGCGGCGCAGCACCTTCTTGGCGTCGAAGTGTTGTTCTGCCAGGGCGCGGGCGGCTTGCCGGTGGTGTTCGTAGTCGGCTTCCGCCGCTGCCAGGCTCGCTACGGCCTCGTCCATGTTGCGGAAGCGGAACAGACCCTCGCCGTTGGGAAGGAAGCGGCTTTCGCCCGTGAACTGGACCACCGCCGGCTTTCCCGAGGCCAGGTAGCAGACCGTGCGGTCGCTGATCCATGCATTCGCGAGGCGCAGGCACGACCTCTTGGCGCAGCTGAACTCCCCGCGGGAGCCCTGGATGTAGCCGCGATAGAGGTAGGGGGTCGACGTGACCTCGTAGGCCGGGCGGGCATGCCAGCCATGCTCGATCAGCATGGGCATGTCCGAGGGGTGGCCCGGCTCATGGTAGATCGCCAGCTCCACGGGCACGGGGACCTTCGAGGGCAGGGCCAGGTACTCCAGGAACGCGTCGCGCTTCTCATTGTTGATCATCTCGCCGGCGATGACTTCGTACTCTCCCCACCAGTTGGTGACGGTGGTGTAGGCGGCCTTCTCGGGCGAGGGTGTGACCGGCCACGACGGCAGGTGCACTGGCGGTGGCAGGTGGTGCCAGGTCATGCCGCAGTCGGAGAAGCGGGCGCCGGGCTGGCCCACGGTCTCACCAATGGTGAAGTTGGTGTCGTGGACCGGTGGGGCGAGATGTCCGCTGCTGATCCAGACCTGCAGCACCCCGGGATCGATGTCCACCAGGGCCGAGCGCCGGAACCGATCGACGATGTTCTCCGGCAGGTTGTACTTGAAGTTCAGGAACAGGTCGGCTTCGTCGCAGGCCTGATCCAGGGAGACCGTCACGGCCTCCAATTCCTTCCGCACCGGGTCCAGCAGCCCCGGCTGCTCGTCGATGAGCACCGGCGCGATCTTCACGTCGGCGAGGCCCACGGCTGCCAGCCGCTGGCGGAAGCTACGCAGGTGCTGCAGCAACTGCTGCGCAGACCCAGCCCAGCGCAGCCGCTCTAGCAGGATCAGGTCGGCTCCCTGATCCCGGAGGCCCAGTACCCAGTTCAGGAACACCCACGCGTGGCCGCCAAGGCGGACGTTCTTCATGAGGAAGTTGGGCGCGAGACAGATCTTCACTCTACGCAACCCCCCTTGGTCCGGCCTTGGCCAGCATCAGCCTGTCCAGCGAACCCACGGAGTCCGGGGCCGCGAAGGCCACGATCCGACCCTTGTCGATCACGAGCACTTTGTCGCAGAGCTGCAGGGTGCTGGGGCGGTGGGCGATGATGAACGTCGTGCGGCCCTTCATCAGGCGCTCCGAGGCTTCCAGGATCTGGGCTTCCGTGCCCATGTCCACCGAGCTGGTGGGCTCGTCCAGAAGCAGGATTGGTGCATCCTTCAGGAATGCCCGCGCCAGCGAGATGCGCTGGCGCTCGCCACCGGACATGCGCATGCCGCGCTCGCCGACGATGGTGTCGTAGCCGTCCGCGGTGGCCATGATGAAGTCGTGGGCGTTGGCCAGCTTGGCGGCCGCGGTGGTCTGCTCCATGGTGGCACCGGGCTGGGCGTAGTTGATGTTCTGGGCGATGCTCTTGCGGAACAGCACCGGCTCCTGCAGCACCACCGCAAACTGCTTGCGCAGGTCCGGAAGCTTGATGTCCCTGAGGTCGGTGCCATCCAGGAGGATGGCCCCGCTCGTCGGGTCGTACAACCTCGTCAACAGGCTCATCAACGTGGTCTTGCCCGCGCCGGTGGCCCCTGCGATGCCGATACACGTGCCGGGCTCGACCTGCAGGCTGATGTCCTGAAGCACCCTCTTCGCGGGTTCGTACTCGAACGCGACGTTCCGGAAGGTGATCGCACCCTTTGCCCGTTGAAGGCTCCGGGCATTGGGCCGCTCTTGCACCTCCGGTGCCTTGTCCAGCAGCTTCAGCACCCGCTCGGCGCTGGCAAGGCCGGACTGCAGCCCGGCGATGGTGCCGACCAGTTGTTGCAGCGGCGAGTAGAACTGCACCGTCAGTACCGCCACCGCAGCCAGCTGGCCCAGGCTGAGCGAGTTGCTGCTGAGTTGCCAGGCTCCGACCACCATGAACATGGCGCTGCCGAGGGCGGTGAGCAGGCCGTTGAACGTGTTGAACCAGTGTTGGGTCTTGGTGACCTTGATCCGAGCCGCCATCCCGCGCTGCGCGATGCCTTGCAACCGGTCCGTTTCGAGGTCTTCCTTGCCGAAGGCCTTGATCACCCGCATCGCACCGAACACCTCCTGCAGCACGGACAGTGCCTGGCTGTCCAGCTCCTTGATGTCGTGCCACTGCCGTCGCAGGCTCTTGCCGAAAGGCCAGGAGATCAGCAGCATCACCGGAGCCACCGTCACAGCCACCAGGGCCAGCTTCCAGCTCAGCGTCAGGATGATCCCGCCGATCACCAGGAGCAGGACCAGGCTCTGCAGCATCGGGATCATCCCGTCCAGGAGGATTGCCGGGATGACGGCCGTGTCCATGAGAACGCGGAAGGTGGCCTCGGACGGCCCCTTCTCGTCGTGGTAGGAGAGCGAGAGTCGCTCGACGTGGCCGAACAACCGCGTGCGAAAACCCAGCACCAGCTTCTCCTTGGTGCGGACTCTCAGCAGTCCCTTGGCGAAGGCGAGGGCCTGGGTGAGCAGTGCCGCCAGCAGCAACAAAGCCACCGCGACGACGAGGGGTCCCGGCTTGTCCGCAGCGGACCGGGGCAACACTGCAGCCAGGAGCTCGGGCAGGGGTCTGCTCGCCACCTGGCAGTCGATGAAGATCATCATGGCCAGAGGCGTCAGGACAGCCAGCGGCGCGGCAAGAGCGCCCAGGCACGCAATGCCGGTGAAGTTCCACCGGCAGCCTCGCACCTCCCGCAAGATGTGCCGGAAGATGTTCCAGCCGGAAAGATGAATCCTCTCGTCTACCACCAGTCTACGTCTCCCATGGTGTAGTAGAGCTCTCGCTGCAGGGTCTCGGTGTCGACGATGGAGTGCTTGCGGAAGTGGTAGACGTGGGTGCCGGTCTCCCGCATGTCGGAGAAGCTCTCGGGAGCCACGCGTGCGGGCAGCCACGTGATGAGCGGCCGCTCCAGCCGGTCGGCCAGGACTCCCAGTGCCGGACGGATCAGGTTCTCGGGCATCAGCAGGTCCACGACGGCAACCTCCTTCCGATGACCGTCGTTGCCGATCACCATCCAGCCGACGGGCTGGCCTTCCCGGTGCAGACCAAACAGTCGGTAGCGGAAGACCGGATGGCCTCCGTACCGCCAGGAGAGGTACCCCACGTCCCGGACGAGACCGATCTCGATCCTGGACCGTTCACGTACCCAGATCTCGTCAATGCTCTGTGCGCGCCAGTCCCAGTCCTGGATCTCGAGGTCATGGATGTCGAGGCCGGGGGACGCTTCACCCGGATGCACCCGGCGAGTCACGGCCTTCTCGACGAGCCCGCCAAGGCCGCTGCGGCGGAACCCCAGGAACGCCCGGTGGTCCGAGAAGCCGTAGATCAGGTACTCGGGGTGGCTGCCGCCCAGGTCCCGAAGCACCGACTGCAGACCGAGGGAAAAGTAGTCATGCTTCCGGCGGTACTTCGGATGCACCATGAAGTCTGCGAACTGGAAGAAGGGCATTTGCTGGCCACGGAGCCACCCGCGGAGGGGCACGCACCCGAAGTAGCCGATCACCTTTCGGTCGCAGACACCTACCCAGCAGTAATGCCTGCTGGTCCATGGCGGCCTGTACTTCCACGCCCACATCACCGGCGTAACGGTCTGACC
This sequence comes from Planctomycetota bacterium, assembly GCA_003235605.1. The sequence goes on from QJVU01000481.1 coordinate 9,565, forward strand.
GAACCCCGTCTCGAAAAGGTCGACGAGATCCGCGCGGTCGGCCAGGGGCTGCATCGGTCGCGCCTGCAGTTCCGACGCGGTCATGCCTGAAACCTCCGGAAAGCGACGACGGCATTGAGACCG
>QJVU01000386.1 GCA_003235605.1 Planctomycetota bacterium
ATCTACCGGTTCCTGATCATGCGCGGCTCGGCCCTGACCGCGGCGATCGCGTTCCTGGTGGCCACACCGGAGCTGGAGATCGCCGCCATCCTTCTCACGTTCCAGCTCATGGGAGCCGAGATCGCCATCGCCCGGATAGTGGCGGCGGCGGTCCTCGCCATTGGGGTGGCGGTGCTGGTGGGGATGGCCAGCCGCTCGACGCCCACCCAGGAGCACGTCGAGGTGCCGGAGGAACTGGCGGACCGCCCGCGCACGGGCAACCGGTTCTGGTCCATGGTGCGCTTCGGGTTTGGCGATGCCGTGGACAACACCGCGGCCTGGATCGTCCTCGGCATCGGCCTGTCGGCGATGCTGGCCCCCTATCTGGACCGGGAGCTGTTCGCGACACTCCCCGCCGGCCTCGACGTGATCCTGGCAGCGCTCCTGGGCCTGCCCCTCTACGTCTGTGCCTCCGGGTCCACGCCCCTGGCAGCGGTGATGGTCTTCCAGGGTCTTTCCCCGGGCGCCGCCATCGCCTTCCTGCTCACCGGCCCCGCCACCAACATCACGACCTTCGGTGTCCTGCAGCGCCTCCACGGCCGCCGTCTGGCGATCCTGTTCTCCGTGGCGATGCTGGCCTGCGCCAGCGCCCTCGGCTACATCGTCAACCTGGTGGTGGTGGATCCCAAGGTGCCCGATTCCATCGGCGCCCACGCCCACGCCAGCTCGCCGCTCCGGGTCGCCAGCCTGGCCATCCTGGCAGCGGTGTTCCTGCTGTCGATCCTGCGCCGGGGCACACGCTCCTTCATCGAGCAGATCATGCAGGCACCCACCAAGGAGCACGCGGCGCATGCCGGCCACTGTGCGGAAGCTGCCCACTGACACCGAACCCTGACCCGGGGAACGGCCTCTACTTGTTGTGGAGCGTCTACTCGTTGTGGGGTGTCCTCTCGTTGTGGAGTGTCCTGGACAGCCGTGAGCACAGAGCTGCAACAAAGCCGGTGGGTGCTGCTGGCCCAGACCGGTGACCGCGAGGCCCTGGACCAGCTGCTGCGCAGCCTCCAATCCCCGCTTCATGCCTACCTGCTGCGCCTCTGTGGCCGCGCCGCGGACGCCGACGAGGTCTTGCAGGAGACGCTGCTGCAGATCTACAGGAAGCTACGCTGGCTGCGCGAACCACGGCTGCTGCGCCCCTGGGCGTTTCGCATCGCCAGCCGTTTGGCGTTCAAGCATCTGCGCCGGCAGCGGCGCTGGCCGGACCACCTCGATCTCGAGGACGAAGATGCCAGGGCGATCCAGGCACGCACCCCGGATCCCGCGACGATTGCCCTGGACCACGAACAGCGACAGCTGTTGCCGCAGATCCTCGATCGGCTGTCGCCGCGCAGTCGCGCGGTGCTCCACCTCCATCACCTGGAGGGCCATCCCCTGGCCGAGGTCGCTGCCATCCTCGACATCCCCCTGGGCACGGTGAAGTCGCGGCTCGCCTACGGGCTCGAACACCTCCGAAGGAACCGAAGGGAAAGCACAGACTCATGAACGAAACACACCTGGACCGTATCCGCCAGGACACTCTCGAACGGATCAGCCGCAGTGAACGTTGGTTCAAGTGGCTGGTGGTGCTGGCGGCCGTCGTCGAGACCGGCGGCCTGATCACCTATCTGGTGGTGATGGACTTCGGGGATCGCTTGCACTGGCTGATCCTGATCGCCGCGTGCCTGGTCTATCTGACCACCGGCTTCTGGACCTGGGCTCTGGCGGCTCACGGTACTGCCAGCTCCTGGCGCCTGCTCAAGGCCATCGACCTGCTGCACGAGCGGCTGGACTCGCAGTCTTCGACCTAGGGTAGGCTACCAGGTCGAGGGCACCGCGGCGATCGCAGCGCCAGCATCAGGTTGATCGGCCCTTCCAGTATCCCGGGCGTCTATGTCCGTGAGCAACGGCGATGACCTGGATCATGCCGCCGGGCTCCAACGGAACGCGGTAGACGACGTGAAACGGAAACCTGCGCATGAGGTAACGCCTAGTGCCTGCGACGTGGGTGGGGTATCGGTTTGGTGTTTCAACGATTCGTTCGCACGCGATATCGAACTCCGCAAGGAACGCCGCTGCCGCCTTCACGACTCCGCTTGGCGTACCAAGCCCTCGCGGCTGCCGCCTCGGCCACAGCTTCAGGCAGGAACTCGACGGGCAGGTCCACGAGCTAGCCGGCGATGATGCGGCGAGCCTCGCTCCAGGGGATGGGCTTGACCGAACCATCGTCCAGCTCACGGACTCTCTTGGCGATCTCCGTCTCCCAAGCCGCTGTCGCATCCTCATCGACGGTTTCGTCCAGGCTCTCGATCAGAGCGCCCACGAGCGCCGCCCGCGCTTCGGGCGGCAGTCTCAGGACCCGGTCGATCAGCTTCTGCGTGTCGGGTGTCATGAGGCGTAGTCTACCACGAAACCGCTGGAGCACTCGTGCGAGCGTGCAGCGCGCAACAACGAGGAGCGAAGTATGCGATGAACTTCATGAACCTCCGTTCGTCGTCCAGCGGGTCGTAAACCCGCCCCGCAGGCAGGGGGCATCCGCGCAGTGCAATGGCACACCGCGTCGTGTCGCTGGGCCGTCGATCCTACTCCTTCCTGACCCTCCTGACCGAGATCACGAGAGACTGTCCCTGCCCCTCCTGCTGCCGTCGCCAGGCCACGCCGCCGTCCCTGCGCACGCACTCCACCTCGATCAGGCCCTTGGAAACCACCGCGGTCCCCACCAGGGCCGGTTGCAACTCGGCGCCATCGGCGATCAGCTCCGGGCGCAGCCGTGTCACCACCTGCTCCTTGCCGCTGGTCGTGATCGCCACCGCCCCCTCGGACCGGACTGCTTCGACTCCAAGCCACCGCACGTGGACCAGGCACGCCGGCTGCATGTCCACGACCATCCCCGGGCGCGTCATCTGGAGCTCACGATCGGCCAGGTACGTTCCACCCCTGGCCAGGCCCACGAGGCGGCAGCGGAAGGACAGCACGGGGACCTGTTGTTCCGGCCTCCGCCAGCGGTACGGCCCCAGGAAGAACAGCTGGGGATCTTCGTCCGCGACCGCATCGCACCTTCGCGGGTGCACGATGACCGGGAACTCGTCCTCGGGGATCCCCCTCAGCTCGAGGCTGGTCATGGCCTCGTTCTCCCGCACCTTGATGTCGACCACCGGATCCGCGCCTGCCGCCACGTCCAGGAAGGCCTCGTTGGTCTCCAGCACCAGCCGCCCCAGGGGCAGGGCGCCCAGCTCGTAGGTCCCGGAAGGGACCCGGACCACGGTGGTCTGTTTGCCGGGCTGCAGCATCGCCGGCAGCGGGTACGGACGGCCCGAGCCGTCATCCTTGCGCTTCAGGTAGAGCTTGGGTGCCATGCCCCTGTTCCTGTCTGGCTGGATGTCCGCCTCGACCCGGAGCGTGACCGACCGGGTTTCTGGCATGGCGACCACGGTGCACACCGACTCCACGGCCGGGATCCGGGGTGGGAGCATGAGCCTCGCCGTATGGGGATGGTTGTCCTCGGGCCCGGCACCCGGCGCGGCGACGAAGAAGCCGCCAGGCTCGAGTCCCGGAACCCGGGCGTAGCCGTTCCCATCGGTCTTGACCCTCTTCAGCGGGATGGGAGGACCCGGGTTGCGCATATCGAGGGCGTAGATGCCCACCTTCTGTCCGGCCGCGGGACCCGTCATCTGAGGGTTCAGGGCAAAGACGTGCAGCGTGCGCTTGCGGAACGACTGCAGCAGGGTCTCGACTCTCTCGCCCCCAAACGGCGGCACCCGGAGGTACCAGCCCACGAACGGGCTCTCGGCAGCGGATACGCGGACCCAGATCCACTGGCCGGCAGGCACCTCGAGCGTAACCTCGTTCTCGTACGCCGCCTGGTGCACACCGTTGCTCTCCTCGCCACGAAACACCGCCAGCGCGCTGCCGGTCAGGGGATGGCTCTCGAAAGCGGTCCAGGCGACGATCCCACGGGCTGGCTTGCCGTCCTCCCGCTTTACCCGGATCCGCAGGGTGGCCAAGGGGCTGCTTGGGAACCCGGCGCGGGTCCGAACCTCTCCAGCTTCACGAGGGAGATCTGGACCGTCCGTCGAGCCGTCTCCCCTCGGATGCAGGTGAGGTTGTCCGCTGATCGGTGATTCCGACTCCCCTACCCCCTGGCCGGCGGCCACGGCGCGAGGGCCGTACCAAGAGACGATCCACCCGAGCACCAGGAACAGCGTCACGATAGGCGCGACACGCACCCACCGACGACTCCGTGACATGCTTCCCATGCTTCCCATTGCGTTGTGATCTCCTGATCCCTCGACTTGGCTCACCCCTCGCGGGATTCCAGAGGGGGCGGCGATCTCCGTGCTGGTTCGATTCCGAGCAGGCTGTCCGTGAGGCAGGACGCGGCTATCGGATGATCTCGATCTCCACGTCGTTGCTGATGGCATCGATGGACGATGCACCGAGGAGGACGCCCGCGGCGTACAAACGGGTACCCACCAGGGAGGACTGCTGGGGGATCGGCAGGCTGAAGGATCCCATTCCAGAACTGTCGAGCTGGATGATGAGTCTGGCCTGGAGGCTCAGGTCCAGGAGCGGGCCGGCCTTGAGCGGGAGAACCTGGCTGCCGACGTACGGAATGTGGCGCAGGGGAACCCCCGGCCAGTTGTCCGTCGACAGCGCAAGCCAGAACGGTCCTTTCTTTCCCGGGTAGACGACGTCCAGGATCGCGCTCTGGCCGGGTTTCGGATAGGGGCGCCGGCCCAGGAGATGATGGGTGGCGAGGGTCTGGTCGAAGTAGTAAGCCAGGTTGAAGGCCCGGACGCGCTGGCGGCTGGCGTCGTAGACCGCCTGCCAGGGACCAAACGTTGCACCCACCAGCAAGGCGTTGGGTATCTGCAGCTGCGTCCACGTGTTGCCGTCCCAGAGCCACGAGTCGTTGACCTCCTGCGTATTGTGAAAGCCGGAAAACGTGACCACACCGCCGAGTCCATCGCTGTAGAACAGCAATGCGTTGAGTGGCGGCGGCATGACCTTGGGCTTGACCTGCTGCCAGTCCTCCCCGTCCCACTCCCAGAGCTCGTTCGGAGGTGTCTTGGGGTATTGGTACCGCCACAGGACGGTCCGCCCGCGACGGGGGTCGTAGGCCATCCACCCGAGCGGCTGGTTCTTCGGTGTCCGTTTGGCCCAGCCCTTCTCGTCCCATTCCCAGGTCTCCCAGTTGCCAAACCAGCCGATGGTCACCACCTTCTGCCGGCGGCTGTCGTAGACAGCCTGACGGACAAGCCTCCCGGGCCAGGGCTGCTTGTTCGAGGTCGCGTGCTCCTGCCAGTCGTTGCCGTCCCAGGTCCACACGTCCGTCAGGTACTTGCCTTCGTAGAGATCCCCGCCGAGCATCACGGTCTTCTGCATGCCGGCGTGGTAGCACACCGCGTACGGGAACCGGAAGGGCGGCACCGTCTTCGGCGTCTTCCTGACATACCGGTCGTTGCGCACCACCCAGGTCTCGAACACGAAGTTCTTCCCGCCACCGGGGTCCGCTGCGCCGACGACGACGAACTCGTCCCTGGCATTGTCATGGACGACCCGGGGGGGAATGTAGGTCGTCACCGGATAGGGGGCACCCCACTTGTCCAGCAGCTTCCAGTCCTTGCCGTCGAAGGTCCAGGTCTGGGCGCGGTTCTGGTCCTTGTAGGGATCGCCGTAGCCGAACAACACGACCTGCTTGCGGGCGAGGTCGGTCGCCTGGGCGTAGCCGCGAGTGTGGACGGGCGGGTTGGTCTGCACGTTCAGCGCCTGCCACTGCGAACCGTCCCAGGACCAGTTGTCGGTCGCAGCACTGGGGTAGTGTCCGGGTGTGAGGATGACGCGGTTCAGGACCGGGTCGAAGACCAGGTTGTGGATGACCTTCTGTGGCGGGCTGGTGCCCTTCAGCGCGAGCTGTAACCAGTCCGTGCCGTCCCACTCGTAGGTCTTGTTGTCCGCCAGCCCCGGCCAGACGTTGAAGCCACCGAACAGGACCACCCTGCCGGTCAGGGGGTTGAAGCACATCCGGTGCCCCTCGCGGGACATCACCTGCGTCTTGGGGCTCTTCTGCACCCAGTTAGTCCCGTCCCAGATCCACGTGTCCCCCAGGGGCACCCTTGGCACCCCACCGGGGTATCCACCGAACAACACGATCTGGTTCCGCGTGAAGTCCGTCGCCATCTGTGGGGCACGAGGGCTGGGCGAGTTCTGCGGCCACAGCCGCAGCCAGTCGTTGCCGTCCCACTCCCAGGTGTCATTGAGGAGTGTGGTGCCAAAGCCTCCACCGAACATCAACACGGTCTTGCGGACCGGGTCGTAGGCCATCGCATGCCCCCCCCGTCCGGTCGGGCGGGTGTGCGGGAACCGCTTGTGCCAGTTCTTGCCGTCCCACTCCCAGGTGTTGTCACCGGCTGTGTTGGCGGACCAGCCGCCGAACATCACGGTCCGCTGGCGGAGGGGGTCGTAGGCCATGGCATGACTGTGGTGGTCGCCGAGCCAGGTCGTCGTCCGCCACCTGAGTTCGGGGGCCAACACGGGCATGGGGGTGGTCGGGGTGGCATTGGTCCGGGGCTGCCCCGTGGCCTGGGACGCGAGCAAGACCAGGGCGCAGAAGGCGAGGTACGGGCAGGCTTGCTTCATCGTGTCCCTCCTCGACGACCGACTTGGGGCATGGGGCTCGGTGGCAACGCTCCAGTATGCGGGATGGCCCCTGGCCCGTCCAGGCGGGGGCTCGAGGCCATCCGGCGAAACGGGTTCAAAGCACGATGCGACATCGTCTACTCCTCCTCCTCACCTTCGACGAGGACCATGAAGCTCTGCAGGTTGCTGGCCTGACTCGACGCGCCGTAGGGCGGGGGTCGTCCGATCTTGAACTCCGTGCTGTAGCGGAATGAGGTGTACGGGGGCATCGCGCCCTTGTAGGCGAACGTCGGCAGCCACGTCTCATGATCGGTGAAGACCGTTTGGTTCCAGATGTTCTGGCACCACGTGCCGAACTGCTGCAAACTGCCAGGGCCACGGAACATCTGCTGCTGCGCTATACTTGAGCCGTCGAAGTTGTGGCTCCCAGCCCAGATCGGGTTCGTGTTCCTGGTATTGGTCATCGGTTTGTTCCCAAGGGTGATCGGCACATAGGGATTGCCTTCCTCCAGCCAGTAGAAGTTCGACGGCGCGGCGGTGTTGTCCGTGCTCCCGGGAGGGTTGATGTGTCCCACGGCCGGGAAGTTGAAGAGGGACGGGTTGTAGAATTGCGGCTGTTGCTGGGCGGAACAGGCGCTGTGAAACCAATTGGGATTGGTCGGCTTGGCTCCGAGCCACACGCCCCACCACGGGTGGATGTCCGGCAGCAGGTGCGGGTGGATGTCCACGATCTCGGGATCATAGTAGTTGCCTACAGGTGCAGGGTTTGGATCCCACGAGTCGTAGTGTGGCATGAGGGGCATGAAGCCCTTCTGCCACCCCTCCGTGTAGCTGGCGTAGGGGCCCGGCACGGACCCCCCAGAGTCGTTGGCCGGACCGAAGAACCAGACGAACTTGTTCTTGACCAAGTTCCATCCCGAAGGCAACTGCTCTGGAGGCTCCTCCAACGACATGAAGATCGTGGTCCCGAACCGGTAGCCCACGGCGATGTTGGAACCCAGCTCGTCCGCCCCGATGTCGATCGTGCTGCCTGCGCTGGGGTTGCTCGGGTTGTACTTGGGGTGGTCGAAGATCCGGGCGTTGCCGAACCCCTCGCAGTCGGTGTTCCAGCTGTTGAACAGCCAGGGGGCCACACCCTCGGGAAACTTCTGTCCGGGAGGAGCGGAAAGGGTCCTGCCGTTCACCATCGTCACGGGGAAGTTCCCGTTCCAGCCCCGATCCACCAGCAGGTTGCGGGCGCCGCCGCTCATCGTGTTGCCTGGAGCGATGGGCGGCAGTCCCGTTGTCGGGGGACCCTGATTGACCACGGTCGCTGGCGCCGTGTCGGGACAGAGCCTGAAGTCCCCCGGCGACCGGTCCAGGTCCGGGGCGGAGGGGAGGTTCGCGACGAATGGACCCGACGTCGTCCCCACTGTCAGGGACCCGTTGAACAGGCAGTCACGGATGTACAGGACGCCGCGGTCTCTAGCCGCTGGGGTGAAGGTCAAACCACCCGTTATCGGGCCGATGTCGATGCCCGGCTGCGCAGGTGGAGTCCCGCGAACTACTGTAATGGGGAGATTCAGGGCGGGGTGACCGGCATTAGGGTTGTCATAGCGATTGAGCTCATACGCATTGAAGTCTCCATTGGTGTTGGTTGGCGGGTTGAAACCGGCGATCTGTAGGTCGCCTGCATCCACGCCTTCAAAGCACGCAGTTCTGACGCCGGAAGGGGGCCACTGGGGTGGCACGTAAAGGAGCGGCGGCACGTTCCATGGCCTGGTCTGGATGTTGAAACGGCCTTCCAGGATGTTGTTGATCAGGATCAGCCTGGAGACACCGACGCTGCTATTCCCACGTGCAGTTTGTCCGTTCCAGACGGAGACGTTGTTGTCCGCAAGGGTGTTGTTGACGAGCACCGGCTCGTGGAAGCTACTCACCATGTCCGGGGCATCCACCAGGACGCCGATACCGCAGGCGAAGATGAAGCAGTTGGTGAGCGTCGGGCTGCTGGCGTTTGTCGGGTCCAGGTGGATGGCGGAGAAGTAGTCGGGACTCGGAGTGGTAGAGTGGTTCGAGCTCGACGGTGCACCGAAGATGGAGATGCTGTCGATCGTGGTCTCGATACCCCTGGTCGCCGGCGACGAGCCGAACCGGAAAGCCGGGCCTTCGGCAACATCTCCTTCCGCATCTGGCAGCTTCTCCAAATAGAAAACCGTGTTGAGGGCGCTGGTGCCCTGGATGCAAACCCGGTTGGGAAGTTGGATGGGGTAGGTTTCGCCGTTGCCGAACAACCGCGTGTGCGGATCCTGGCTGGTGAGGCGGGAGTACTTCCCCGGCAGACAGTGGATGATGGCATGGGTGACGGTGACGTCATACTGCTGACCCACGGGACCCACGATCCCGTTGTAGAAGGGAAGGCCTGTCGTGAAGATGCTGTTCAGGTAGTTGACTGCGCCGGTGACCGTCTTGAACGGGTAGGGGGCATGCATCAGCAGGCCGAAGTTGGGGTCTGGAAGCACCGCCATGGGGTTTGGCGCCGGCGGGCTCGTACAGCCAGCGCTGATGGTGGAATGCGGGTTCAACGCGCTGGCCTGCGCGTCATCTCCATCGTGGGGATCCACCCACAGCTGGAGCGGCTGGCTCACGACCTGGGGAGACTGCGCAGCGATCTCCGCAGACAGGAGCGGAAGTGCGCAGAGTGCGACCAGGAAGAGACTCAGGCCGACAGTCCATGGCCTCCGGTTTCCGTTGGGATACATGGGTCATGCCTCGCTAGCGAACAGGGTTCTTCTCGAACCGAACGTGGACAAGTGGAAGGGAGGGACACCACCGGCGCAGATCGCGCGCGGTGGGGTGGGAGCTCACGCCCTTTGCCTGCTTGTCTCCAGACCGCGTCGCGCGGTGGGCAAGGGAATGGCGGTGTACGGACCGGTGCCGCATCTGGCGGTGGGACCAGCCCCCGGCAGAGACGCGGGAGCTCAGTACGACAGGGACAGAGAGAGAGAGAGAGAGAGAGAGAGTCGTACTACCCAAGCCCAACGGTGGCC
>QJVU01000363.1 GCA_003235605.1 Planctomycetota bacterium
AGCAACTTCGCCTCGACCTTGTCCGGCTCGTTGCTGCGCCCGACCCATTCGATGTACGCGGTCGGATTGCCCCAGATCTCGTCCCAATCCGCAAACGCCCAGCGGAGCTCGACCTTCTGCTCGTCGATCGAGAACTCGCCGTCATTGCCATCCTCGTGGCCAACCATGTACAGGTCGAGTTGGAGTCGGTGCGGCAATCCGAACTCGAGTTCGAACTGGGATTCGGTCTCGGTGGGCCCCCCGTCCGGCGGGATCTCGGGGATCAACCAGTACTCGAACTCCACGCTGCCCTCGGGACGCACGTAGACACGTGTTTCGGTGAACCGTCGGTGGGTCGTCCATTCTGGCTGACCGTACGGCCCCACACGATTCTCTTCGGTCCACTCCGATACCCTTCTCCCTTCGACCACCAGGGGCCTGCCCTGGACAGGCTCCTGTTTGTCCGGAGGCTGCTGTTTGGTCGCGGGATTGACGACCTGGGCGATCAGGGGACCGGGCAGGGCGACGGCGAGAGCCATCGCCAGGACACGAGAGCGGAGCATTCCTGTCATGACGGGTTGGGGTAGAACAGCCGACCGGGCGTTGTTGCCCCAGCAACGACGGGTCGGCCGGCCGGTTCAGCCTTTCGGTACCACTCAACCCTGCACGGTCGCGTCGGCTCTGTCACATGATGGTTGACTCGAAGTACCCCGTCAGGTAGGCGCCCTTGGCCGGCGCGATGAGACCTTGCGCGTACAGGGTCACCCCCTTGAGGCTCGGGATGTCCGGGACAATGAGAGAGATCACGCCCGTGCCCACGTTCGGAATCTGAACCGACAGCAGGACCGCAGATGCAAGGTCCACCCTGAGGGTGCCGAACGGAGTCAGCAGGTTCGCCTTGGAGATACCGATGGCGACCGTTGCCGGTGAACCTGGCTCGCCGGCGACGTTGTAGTGCAGCTTTCCACCCCGTGCGAGGATCCGCCAGTACTCGGGAATGTTCGCCCACTCCGAGACCTGAGTCATCCCGCTCCAGACGTGAACCGTGGCACCGTCGTAGGCCATCGCACACTGGTCCCGCAGCTCCGACTGCTTGGCCACGCACGGCCAGCTCGACCAATCGTCACAGTAGCAACAGTAGCAGTACAGGTTCTTGCCGTCGTCCGCCATGACCGCCATGTCGAAGCAGGTCACCGTGGCCTGTGTGCTCGTGGTGACCGTTCGCCATTCTCCGGTGCGGCCGTTGAAGGTGTCGAGGCGCGTGCCACTGCGGGCGCAGAAAGCTGCCTTGTGGTCGTAGTAGCTGTCCCCCTTCGGAGCGGTCTGTGACGTCCACGTGCCGCAATTCGCACTGAAGCCCTGCATCTTGCCAGACGCCTCGATGAGGACCACGCCGTTGTAGATAACGTGGTTGCCCTGGTAGTTGCCGGCGGGGGCCGTTGCCCACTTGTTCGTCATGCAAGAGAACGCCGCGTAATCGCCGTACGGAGCGGTTTTGGCGAGCGCCGTGCCGGCGTTGACACCCACGACGGTGCCGGCGATCGGGGGCGCAAAGGAGCCGGCCAGCAGACCGAATGCATGCACGTTGGTGTTGTCGGCGGCGACAACCACTTCCTGCTGCACGTCGACCGAGCTCCAGCCTGATGTCGACGTCGTCGTCGCGACGTCCATGGTGCCCGTGGCACAGGAGTAGGCAAGCACGGCGTTGCCATACTCGACCGCGGCCACGTTCTCCTTTGTGGTCAGCTTGATCGTCTGCGTGCCATGGTAGAGCACGACTTGGTTGTCGGTCAGGGCGCTGTAGAAGGTCATGCTGTTGGGCTCCTGCACGACCAGGTAGCCAGCGCGGGACGGCGGCTTGGTCAGGATCGCACCAGGTCCGGCGGGAATGCTCCGCCAACGATTGCGATACGCGCTGAACACGTGGTAGTTCGTCGTGTCACGGGCTGCACCACAGTAGCCAACCGCGGCGATGGTCGTGATGTTCGGGATGCCCAGCTCCACCGCGGTGCCGAAGTGCGCGCTGACGGCAACGGTCTTGGTTCCATTGGAAACCACTGCCACCATCCGGCCCACCATTCCGTACGGAGTCGAGCTGAACTCCATGGAAGTCCACGTGCCGAGAAGACCGGAGAAAACGTGTGCACCGTTGCGCTCCAGGAGCACCGTCAGCCACACTGCACCGCTGGGCGGCGGTAGCACGGTCGGCGATTCGTTCAGGGTCAGCTTCGACCAAGCCCCCGAACGGGTCGCGAAGCCCCACGCGGTGGTGCCGTCCACGATCACCACGTGGTCATCGTAGCCGTAGAACTCGGCGTTCGAGCTCACCTTGAGGTCGGACCACGTTCGCGTGTAGGCCGAATAGACGTGGTAGCCCGCAGCGTCCTGGACCACGACGACGCTGGCCTCGGCAAACAGCAAGGTAGGTGACGAGGACTTGAGCGTTGCCCAATCGGGGAGCTGAGCTGAGAGAGGGGCCGCGAAGACCGTGAGCAGGGCGGCAACGATCGGAATGGATCGGCGAATGGGGTTCATGGCTATCTTACGTGCACTGGAGGTTGCTGTGGTTTCGAACGGGAGCACGAGCACGGGACGCTCGATGCCGTCGTTCCCAGGCAAGCGGTGTGCCCCATGTTCCACATGGATCGCCAACACCGACCAACTCCCCTCTGACGACACGCGGAAGTGGACGGAGCATCGATCGTCCACATGCGCAATCGCGCGACCCGCGGAGCCCCGTTGCAGACTCCGTCGCGGAATGGTTACGCGATGTCACTGTTCAAACACGTTTCTTCGCGGGTCCGAGGCGGTGAGCCGGGCACAGGCTGTGCATTGGATCACTGGTCCATTGTTTGCTCGCGGCGAGCGTCTTCCGGCGTATCCCAACCCCACTCTTGGAGCTGTCCCGTGAGCACTTGCACTACACCCCGTCCTTGTTCGTATCTCGGTTCGTATCTCGCTGGTCTCCTGCTCGCTTGCCCGCTTGCGGCGCAACACGCCAAGAGCGCAATCCACTCCTCCGACGAGGTCATACTGTTCACATCACTCCGCGAAACCATCGTTCGTCCCGTGGTTGCGCCGTTCGAGCGCGGCTCCGGCATGGCGGTCCGGATCATGCGCGCCGCGCGCCCGCGCGGACCTGCCGAGACCAAGGTCCTCGTCGAGCGGTTCACCAGGGCAAGAGCCGATGTCTGGTGGTGTCAGGAGACCCTCGCCACCGACGCCCTGAAGCGGGCCGGGGCATTCGGAAGGATGGAGCCGCCGCCTGTCGGAGCCGACGCGATTGCGCGGCGGTTCCACGACCGCGACGGCCTGTGGTTCGGTTTCGCGGCGCGGGCGCGCATCATCATCGTCAATGCGGCGCACGTGCCTGAGAACCTGCGGCCGCACTCCATGTGGGACCTCCTCGACCCATGCTGGAAAGGCAAGGTCGCGCTGACACGGCCATCGAGCGGGACGGCGCTCTTCCACCTTCTCGCCCTGCAAGAAACGCTGGGCGCCGCGGACACCGAACGGTTCCTCGAGGGCCTGAGCAAGAACGACTGCAAGATTGCCGCCAGTGACCGCCGCCTGGCAGAGATGATCGCCAACGGCGACGCCCTCGTCGGAATGACCGACACCTCCGACTGGCGCGGCGTGAAGGCGAGAGGAAAGCCCGTGGATGCGATCTACCCGGATCAGGACGGTGTGGGAACGCTCGTCATTCCGAACACGGTCGCGCGCCTTGCAGCCTCGGGCAACCCGGCGGGTGCACGCCGCCTTGTCGAGTACCTCTTGTCCGAGCAAGGCGAGCGGATCATTGCGCAACAAGACCGCGGGCAGTTTCCGCTGCGCGCCGGCGCCGCACACACCGCAGACATCATGGCAGCCGGCGATCTCCGGGTCATGAAGGTCGATCTTGGAGACGTAGCTGCCCTGGCGGACACGTTCGGGGCCCAACTGCGAAAGCGCTACGCAGGGCTCCAGGCGAGGGGCGGGTTGGTCGACCGCCCGACCGGAACGGTCCTGGTCGACTTCGACCAGATGGCTACCGGCAAGCCTCCCGCGGGCATGACCGTGGCGCAGACCGGCAGTGGCGCGATGGGAGTCTGGACTGTGGCCAAGGACCCGACATCACGAGGCGGCGGCCGCGTCGTGACCCAGACCGATACGACCGGCTCCGGCAGACGTTTCCCTCTGTGTCTCCATGATGGCCCCGCCTTCAGGGACGCGTCGGTGAGCGTCTGCTTCAAGACCATGACCGGGGACACGGATCGTGCGGCAGGCATTTGTGTTCGGTACATCGATCAGGACAACTACTACTGCTGCCGCGTGAACTCCCTCGAGGACAACTACCGGTTCTACAAGGTCGTCGACGGGCGCCGGATGGAGCTTGGCGGCGTGAACCACCTGCCGATCCTGGAGAACACCTGGCAGTCGATGAGGCTCGATGTGAAGGGCGATCACTTCCGTATGTGGATGAACGGCGCCCTGATCTTCGAAGTCGATGACGGTACCTTCCCCGGACCAGGAAAGGTGGGATTGTGGCTCAAGGGCGACAGCGTGACATCGTTCGATGACCTGACGATCTCCCCGCCGGGTTCGCGTCACGCCTCGGACTTCGAGAACGAGAGACCGGGAGCCGAACCTCGGGGTTTCATGACGAGGTCCGACGGGGACGACAAGGTGTCATGGCGCATCGTCCCCACCGCGGGGGCCGCCAAGGGCGGTCTGGCCGTCACGCCCGAGGCAACGCAACACGAGGGCGCCCGCCGCCGCGGCGGATGTGTGCTCCTCGACGGAGCCAACGTTGCCAGAAACGTCTCTGTCTTTACGCGCTTCAAGGTGGCCACGACGGGGCCAGGAATGCACCTCGCCGGTCTGGTTGCACGCTATCAAGACGCCAACCACCACTACCATCTCCGCATCAACCCCGAGGAATGCAACCTTCGGCTCTACCGCGTGAGCAACGGCAAGCGCACCCTCGTCGGTGAGCGCCACCACACCCGGCATGACGAGCACGTCTGGCACACCGCACAGTTGACGGCAACCGGAACGCGCTTCTCAGTGCTGATCGACGGCGAGGTCCAGTTCGTCACACACGATGACGGGCTCCCGGCCGCTGGCAGGGCCGGGGTATGGGCTGCCCCGGGAGGCAACACGCTCTATGACGAGATCGTCGTCGAGGCGTTCGACTGACGATCGAGCTGGCCGGCTCTCCTTTCCGGCTGTCTCGCCTACCCTCCTGTCACGCATGTTCACACCAGAAGAGCCAGTATCTCAGAGCCTCGCCACACAGGAACGCACCCATCGGGTGGTCCCTGGCGGCCAGGTTCTCCAGGAAGCACGTACGGCAAGCTGAGTTCGCTCCTCCATGGTTCGAAGATCGAGCTTGACTCCGGGCTGATCGCCGCACGCCGGCTATTCTCGGGGGCAGCACGATCCCGCACATGACTGCCAGCACGGCTCACCATCCCCTCGTCGCCTGGCTCCTGGACCGCGTCCCGGAGCGGGAGCTGCAACGCATCCTGGTGGTGGCGCCTTCCGCGGCAGCGGCAGCCGTCCTCCGCCGTGCGGCCACCGATGTGCGGGGAACTCTCGTCGGCGTCAACTTCGTCACTCCCCAGGGTCTTGCCAGCGACATCGCGTTGCTCGCGGGCAGGCCGTTCCGACGGGCGGCGCTGGACCCCCTCGAGATGCGGGAGACCCTCAGGTCCTGTCTGGGCAAGGATGATCTCGGTCGCTACTGCCAGCGGTTCCCCCAAGCGCTGCTGAGACTCCTGGCTACGGTTCGGGAACTGGAACGTCATGGGCCTGCAGACAACGACGCCAGGCTCACGCCATGGGGAAGAGCGACGACCAAGATTGCGGCGCTCTACCGAGAGCAGGTTCGCGACCGGGACACCCGCGGCAACCGGATGGCGGCGGCGATGGCGGCGATAGACCGTGGAAGAGACCTCCCGGACCGCGTGCTGGTTGTCGGTTGGGCGGACCGAGACCACGCCATGGACCGGGATCTGCGGCTGCTGATGGCGGCCCTGGAGGGGAAGGACGTGTCGGTGGAGCACGCCCCGCCGGCCCAACACCGGCCTGAGGACGTGAAGCTCCGCGGCTGTCCCGGTTTCTACGAAGAGCTCCGCCTCGCGGGGAGGCTCTGCATGGCCGCTGCATCCAGGGGGATTCCCTGGCACGACATGGTGGTCGCCGCACCCACGCTGGAGCCCTATCGGCCGCACCTGGAACGAGCGTTCACCGCCGAAGGGGTCCCTTTCCGGACCGACCTCGAGCTGCCCCTGTCCCGTCATCCTCGTGCCGCGCTCTACCTTCACCTGGCCAGGTTGCTGTTTCACGACGCTCCCAGGGAGTCGTGGCTGGCGCTGGTGACCTCCCCGCTACTCGCCGAATCGACGTTCATCCCTGCCGGACACCAGGCGGCGTTTGACCGGCTGTCGCGCGAAGAGTACCTCAACGGTCACGGCGAGTACGTCCTGGAGCTGGCCAGGAACGTCGACGAGAAGCTCAAGAAGAAGTCCGCCCTGCCGGCCTTGCTGACCGCTGTAGAGGAGGCCGCGGCGGCGCAGCACGACCGAGCCGCGATCGCACAGCATGTTCGCGCCCTGGCGGGTTTCGCGAATCAGTGGCTCCGCGGCCCACGGGACAACGAGCTTGCCGTGACCGAGAAGCTGCACGACTGTCTCCATGCGGTGGTCCATGCCGATCGGGAGGAGGTCACGGGGGAGCGGTTCGTACAGGAGCTCGAGGCCCTTCTCCTGGCCCGGGGTGTCGAGCTGCCGGCTCAGACCCACGGCGGCGTGAACGTCGTGACCTTGGCCCACGCGCTGGCGTACCCCGCCCGATACCTGCACGTCATGGGCCAGGCGGACGGCATGATGCCCGGTCGCGGACCATCCGAGACCTTCCTGTCGGATCCGGATCGCCAGGCATTGGGGATGGATCACGCCCAGGCTTCGCGTCAACTCGAAGAGCAACGGCTCCAGCGCCTCCTGCGTCACGCTCCCGAGATCGTCCTCAGCTACTCCCGCAAGAACACGCTGGGGATGCCCGCCCTGCACACGCTGTGGCTGGATCGGATCGAGGCCACCTTGGGTCCGGTGGAGATCGAGACCGAACCCAGCCACCCCCTCGGCAAAGCGAGGGCTCGGATCGAGGAGGGCTCCTGTCCCCGAGACCTGGTCCTCGACTTCCTGGTGCTCGGCCGCGGCCGGCAGGCCTTGGCGAAAACCCACCCCGCGCTGCTGCGTGACCTGAGCCAACGGGAAGGGATGCTGATCCTGTCCTGGGCCAAGGACCTCGACGACTTTGGCGGCCAACACCTGAAACGTGACGGTGACGTGACTTCGAAACGAGGAGCGGAGCTGGCCGAGGAGCCCGTCAGCGTCAGCGCGCTCCAAGATCTCGGCAACTGTCCCCAGCGCTACCTGTTCCAGCGGGGCATGAAGATCGAAGCGCTTCCCGAGGAGCTGGAGGTCACCACCATGCCACGGAACCGCCTTGGCCTGGTGATCCACGCCTGCCTGGAGCAGGTCTACAGCGAGTTCAAGGACCAGATCAATGTCGGCGATGGGGGTGACGATCTGCGGGATCGGATGCTGGCGCGGGCGGCGGAGATCCTGCACCAGGAGTTCGCCAGCCAAGGCGGACCACTCCTCAGGGAGCTGCCTGCTCTGCACAGGTTGCTCGAGGACGGCTGGCGCAACGGCATGAACCGGATGGTGAGGGACGACCTGAGCCGCCTGAAGCGAGAGCAGGCCAGCATCGACAGCGTGGAGCTCGAGATCGAGGAGCACCTGGACTTCTCGTCGCACCTTGGTGAGCGGCTGTCACTGCCGGTGCGCGGTCGCCTGGATCGTGTCGATCTGCTCAAGGACGGCAGCTACCGGTTGATCGACTTCAAGACCGGTCGCAACCCCGAAGCAATGGTCACTGTGAAAGAGATCCTCAAGGGCAAGCGGCTCCAGCTTCCGGTCTATGCCCTGATGCTGGGCGCGGCGACGGCCAAGCTTCCGTCCGAGGTGGAGGTGCGGGCGGTAGCGCCCTTTGTCTCCAGCGACCAGGCCGATGCCAAGCTGCGTCATCCCCTGCCCGGCAACGTCCTGGGCGGCAGGTACACCCAGGGGGTCCAGGAAACCCTGTCGGTGCTCGTGGACCTGCGGGAGCGGGGCGCATTCATCCCCAACAAGGGACAGCACTGCTCCCATTGTCGTTTCCAGCCCGCATGCCGCCGCTATCACCCACCCACCGTGGAGCGGACTCGCCACAGCGGCGTACCCCAGGTGAGGCGGTTCCTGAAGCTCCAAGACAAGTCCACAAGACAGGCTACCCTGTCACCGGGGGAGGGGGAGGAAGCGTGACCCTTCCCGACCACGAGCACCGCCGCGCTGCGCTGCTGGACTTCCAGCGGAACCTGGTGGTCACTGCGGGTGCGGGCACCGGCAAGACTTCGCTGCTGGTGGGGCGCCTGCTGTCGGCATTGCTGCGGCAGCACCTGGAACCCGACACCGTCCTGGCGGTGACGTTCACGGAGAACGCCGCCAAGGAGATGCGGGAGCGGGTAGTGGCAATGCTACGGGCGGTGCCCAAATGGCTGGATGGCGAGAAGCTCCCCGACAACATCACCTACGTTCTGGAGCAGCTGGACCTGATCCCAGCCAACCGTGCGCGGGCAGAGGAGCTGCTGTCCCAGGTCGACCAGCTGCGCATCGACACCTTCCATGGGTTCTGCCTGCGTTTCCTGCGAGATCACGCCCGGGCGGTGAGCCTGCCCCCGGACCTGGACATCGAGATGGACCTGCAGAGGGAGGAGAGGTTCGAGGGGGCATTCGTGGAGTACCTGCGGTCGATGGGCAGTCGTGAAGCCCACCCCGCCTTCGAACGCTTCGAGCCCAAGGAACTGATGGAGCTTGGCAAGGAGCTGCTGGAGCTGCCGCGGGAGAGCCTGGAGCTGATCCTCGATGTTCCCAAGCCCACCGACCTGGCAGAACGGGCAAGGGACCTGGCGCAGCTGCGGGAGAAGTACCCAGTAGCGCGAACGCGGTGGCGCGAGTACGCCGCTCAGCTCCAACAGCAGTACGAGCGCCTGGACGCGGGCCGACCCCTCGACCCGATGAGCGTCGAGGGAAGCATCCCGAAGGGGGGCAAACGGGAGCTGGGGGAGGCCGGCAGCGAGGAGGCCACGGAGCGACTGAAGCACCACCGCGACTACCTGCAGGCGTTCGTCCAGGGCAGGGACCGGGACATCGCCCTGGCGGTGGAGTTCCTGTTGCCGCTGCTCGAGGTGTTCCGTGCCCAGGCAATGCGGCGCGGGCAGGTGACGTTCCACGACCTGTTGCTGTTGACCCGGCACAGCCTGCAGGAGAGGGAGTCCCTGCGAGCCACCGCCGCGCGGCAGCTCTCGTGCATTCTGGTGGACGAGTTCCAAGACACCGACCCGCTCCAGTACGACGTGTTGTTTCTGTTGGCGGCGGAGCAGGTCCGGGGTCGGGTGCAACAGCCGATGGACCTTGCACTCAGGCCTGGGACCCTGTGCATCGTCGGCGATGCCAAGCAGAGCATCTACCGCTTCCGCAGAGCGGACATCGCTGCATTCTCCCGGGCGGTTCGGCGAATCGAGGCGCAGAGCGGACGGTGCCTCAGCCTGACCGCCAACTTCCGTTCGCTCCCTCCGGTGCTCGGGTTCGTCAACGAGGTTTGTGCCC
>QJVU01000704.1 GCA_003235605.1 Planctomycetota bacterium
GTCTTTTCCGGCCGGAAGGTCGGGTCGATCCTCCGGATGCGTTCGACGATCGGCGGATGCGTCGCGAACCATCCGCCAAGGCCGCTGATCGCGTTGGCGAAGAACATGTGGCTCGCCTCCTCCGCATGTGCGTTCCGGATACGACCCTTGGTGTGGAAGCCACCGATCTTCTTGAGAGCGTTGCCGATGCCAGTCGGGTTGCGGGTGAACTGC
This sequence comes from Planctomycetota bacterium, assembly GCA_003235605.1. The sequence continues at coordinate 214 of QJVU01000704.1, forward strand.
ACCGCCGATGCATCCGCGAGGAACTCCCTTTGGCGGGAGACCGCTGCCTTGATCAGCTTGGCAAAGAAGACGCCCAGGTATCCGACCACCAGCAGGCCCAGGCCGAAGGCGGCGACACCGCCGGAGCTCCTGCCGCGGGCGCGACCGCCACTGCGGAGGAGGATGTAGCCGGCAATGCCGATGCAGAGGATCCCGTTCAGGATGCCCATCAATCGGATGTTCAGCCGCATGTCGCCATTCAAGACGTGGCTGAACTCGTGGCCGATCACGCCCTGCAGCTCCTCGCGGTTCAGCTGTTCCAAGCAGCCGCGGGTGACCGCGATGGCGGCATCCCCAGGGCCGTAGCCGGCCGCAAAGGCGTTGATGCCGGTCTCCTCATCCAGGACGTAGAGCTGGGGTACCGGTACGCCCGAGGCGATCGCAATCTCCTCCACGACATTGCGCAGACGGCGCTCCTCGCGGTCGTGGGTGCTCGGGGGGATCAGGCGCCCGCCCAGCAACTCTGCCACGACTGAGCCCCCTTTCGAGAGCTGCTGGATCTTGTAGAGCATCCCGACGCCGACCACGGCCAGCGTCGCCAGGACCGACCAAAGGAGTGCCTCGGGATGCCACCAACCGCGATAGCCCATGTCGCCCAGAAACAGGGCAAAGCAGACCACGAAGTAGATGGCCGCGCAGATTCCGATCACCGCCAGCATGAACAGCAGCACCAGGAAGCCGGTGCTCCGGCGTGCCTTCTCCTGCTGTTGGAAGAAGTCCACGGTGCGTTCTCCCTACTCGCTCTGTTTCCTACTCGAGGTGTTCCAGTTCGTAGAGCATCGCCTGGGCGTCGGGAGCGAGGAACAGACCCCCGCCGCAGTTCAGGAAGTATCGGGAAAGCTGCTGGCGATACCAGGACCCGCGACGCAGGTGGACATTGCCGTCCGTGGTCTGCCGGTCGCAGTTGTTCTCCCAGTCCGCTGTGGTCAGTGCCTCGAGGTAGAGCGCGCCGCGCGTGAGGGTGGCCAGGTTGGAGATGGCCTTCTTGGCCTCTCGATCGTCGAGGTACTGGAGCACGCCCTGGCAGATGACCAGGTCGAAGGCACCCCTGCCCTTGAAGTCGACGACCGACCCCTTGGTCCAGCCGTACTCCTCACAGGCATGGTCGCTGATCTCGACCCCCTGGTAGCTGGCCTTGGGAAAGTGCACCTTCAGGTATCCCCGCCACATGCCCAGCCCACAGCCGACGTCCAGGATCCGCCGCACTGGCAGGTCCAGGTGCTTCAGGTAGCCCGCGACGAAGGTTACGAGCCTTTCGATCGCCTTCTGGCTGACGACCCGCGTCTTCGGGTTCCGGTAGTAGCGGTCGAAGTAGGCCTTGTCGAAGCGGAAGGTCATGACGGTCATCATGCCCCGCGGGAAATCTGCCGTACGGGGAGGTCTGTCTGCCTTCGCCCCTCGGACGTGGGCTCAGGACGGTCGCAAGAAGGTTTGTTCTGGTGGGACTGGCCCTGGTCGTGACCCAGGTCCCGGCAGACCGGGTCGGGAGGCCGCATCTCGATCTGGGGCGGCGCGTGCAGTTTGGCGGTCATCGACTGACGCACGAGACCATCCTGGACGATCGGAGTACGTCGACAGTCGACCATATTTCCCCGGCCAAACTTCCCCGTACGGCAGATTTCCCGCGGGGCATCATGACTCAGCCGCGGGGCATCATGACTCATACTCGTCCAGCGGCGGGCAGGCACACACCAGGTGCCGGTCGCCATGGACGTCGTTCACCCTCGAGACCGGAGGCCAGTACTTGTGCTCACGGGTCCACGGGGCAGGGAATGCTGCCTGCTCCCTCGGGTAGGAGTGGTCCCAGGTGTCCGAGCTCACCGCCTCGGCCGTGTGGGGGGCGTTCTTGAGGGGGTTGTCGTCCTTGTCGAGCTTGCCGTCGGCGATGGCCTGAGCTTCCTCGCGGATCTTGATCATGGCGTCACAGAAGCGGTCCAGTTCCTGCTTCGACTCGCTCTCCGTGGGCTCCACCATGAGAGTGCCCGCGACGGGCCAGGACATGGTCGGAGCATGGAAGCCGAAGTCCATGAGGCGCTTGGCGACGTCGCTCACCTCGACTCCGGCCAGGTGCTTGAGGGGGCGCACGTCCAGGATGCACTCGTGGGCGACACGGCCGTTCTGCCCTTTGTACAGGACGGGGTAGTGGTCCTCGAGGCGCCTGGCGATGTAGTTGGCGTTCAGGATCGCGACCTGGGTGGCCTGCTTCAGCCCCTCGGGTCCCATCATCGCGATATAGGCATAGGAGATCGGCAGGATCGAGGGGGAGCCCCAGGGCGCTGCCGCTACTGCGCCAATGGCCTTGTTGCCGCCCGTCCTGATCAGCGGGTGGCCTGGGAGGAACGGCGCCAGGTGTTCGGCGACACAGATCGGTCCCATCCCCGGGCCGCCGCCACCGTGGGGGATGCAGAAGGTCTTGTGCAGGTTCAGGTGGCAGACGTCAGCACCCAACTCGCCGGGCTTGCTCAGGCCCACCATGGCGTTCAGGTTGGCGCCGTCCAGGTACACCTGGCCGCCGTGCTCGTGGACGATGGCACAGATGTTCTTGATCGTGGCTTCGAACACGCCGTGGGTGGAAGGATAGGTGACCATCAGGGCAGCGAGGGCCTTGCCATGCTCGGCGGCCTTGTTGCTCAGGTCCTGGAGGTCGATATTGCCGTCGTTGTCGCACGCCACGACCACGACCTTCATTCCCGCCATGATGGCGCTGGCCGGATTGGTGCCGTGG
>QJVU01000216.1 GCA_003235605.1 Planctomycetota bacterium
CACCCGGAGCCCGCGATCGAGGAATCCAGGCAGGTCTTCGAGACGGGCCGGGCCCCACTTGGGTCTCCATCCGGTGGCTTCCCGAATGCGCTTCCGCTCCACCCCGGTGGCAGCAAGCTGCGGCAAGACGATCACCCGGTGGTCGACCGCCTTCTCGATTCCAGAGGAGCGAAGGGCCGCAATGACGCTGTGGTGGGTCAGATGACCGCCACCGGCTGCACACCACACGTTGATCCCGTGGCTGTTGGCCACCAACAACCAGACATCGCGTCCGGCCAGGACGTCCTTCATGCGGCGCACGGTGAGGGTGAAGTTGCCCGTACAGAGCACGGGAGCGTCCCGGCCCGGCCTCCCGATAGGGTAGAGCCCCGGTCGCGTGGCATGCGGCAGCATGCGCAGCAGGGTGTCACGGATCCAGGCCGGGACATCGCGGAGGTGTCTCACGCTCCTGCTCCCCGCCGAAAGGCGGTGACGATGGCGAAGCTGTCGTGCATGAGACGTTGTTCCTGGACGTCGCCAAAGCCGGCCCCAGCCACCTCCGCGGCCAGGTCCCGAATGGGCCGGGTGGTCTGCAGGGTCAACAGGTAGGTGAGCGCCACAGCTGGCCACCGTGCCAGCGCGTTGCGAGCCCGTGCCCAGCGCGTATGGGGCAAGACCTCGTCGGCCACCACCAGGATGCCGCCGACCTCGAGGCGAGACCACGAGGTCTCGAGCACGTAGCGACGCTCCTCCGGCAGCATCTCGCTTAGCGCCAGGCACGAGACCACCGCATCGAAGGCCTTCTCGGGGAAGCGATCCTGGATCTCCATGGCGCCCAACTCGATGAACTCGACATCCGCGGGATTTGCCACTGCCTTGCGCCGGGCAACCTGGAGCATGCCGGGGCTGGCATCGATCCCGATGACCTGAGCCCCTCTTGCGGCACACGCCAGGCTCACCCCCCCGGTACCGCAACCGATGTCGAGCACCCGGCGCCCCTTGGCCGCCACGCGCCCCGCGATCTCCTCGTAGATGCGGTCGATTCGTCCCCCGGTGAGCCGACGGATCCCGGCGTCGTATCGCTCGGGAGCAGCTTCGAGGAACCTCATGTAGGCGTAGGTGCTCACCGTCGAATCCGCGAGTGTAGCAGGCCGGAGAAGAGCCAGGGCGCCGACAAGCTGTCCGGAGTAGTTGACGTCGCACCGCTCCTTCCAGCCCGGGGGGAGGTGGATCCGTGCCCAGCGCCCCCGGGGTCGATGCGGATCCTGCTCGGCGGGTTCTCCAGACGGAACCAGCCGCGGGCAATCGAGCGCCCGCTCGCCAGCCTCTCCACGATCTGGCCCCAGATCGTCCTGCCCTTCGGACAAACCACGAGATGGCCTGCGGGAGAAGGTGGGACGTTTTGCGGAACGAGTACGGGCTCGGCAAGCGATAGCACGTGCTCCCGGTAGATCCCGATCTGGATCTCGCCGCCAGCCCGCGCTTTCCCGAACGAGAGGGGGGTGATATCAAGCAGCACGCCGACTACGCGGGCCATCCCTATGGCGGGAAGCTCTGCGGGGTGGCCTCGCGGCCGGGCGGCGGCCGGGCGGCGGCTGGGTCGAGTACGTTTGGCTCCGGCCAGGAATCCAGAAGCCGTCCCGGAAGGTCAGCTTCGTCATGTCGACGAGAAACGGCGCATACCAGGTCGGAGCCGGTGTGTACGACGAAACGATGACCCTGGCCGAGCTCGAAGTCGGCTTGTTGATGGCAATGGGCCCGGAGCCAATGCTGAGAAGGAGTGAAGTGATGAGTAGGAGTAGCGGGCACCGCCTGGAAACGGGCCCGGCTTTTTTTCCTGGTAGAGGCGGCAGGTGCGGCCTCCCGGCGCCGACATGTCGTCTGTCGCCTCCTGCGACGGCACCCTGCGGTCCCAAGGGTGCCATGGGGCTTGGCACTGGTCGCGGGCGATGGCAGACTCGCTCCCCTCTTGCATCACCGATGAGGGAGCCAGCATGCAACGACGCCTCGCCTCGGTCCCGGGCTCGGTCCTGATCCTCCTCTTCTGCGCCGCGGAGGTCTCCCCGCAGGCCAAGCAGATCACCTGTCCCCCCGGCTTCCTCAGCACGGAGGGGAGCTCCATCGGCATCGTCCTCGGGTCCTATGCCAATGGCCGCAACCAGTTCGTCGACGGCACGTGCAAGGGTACGAAGATGCTCATCCACCAGATGGACTTCCGCCGGGACGCCGGTCTCCTCAGTGCGCTTGCGGCTGCAGGGCGCACCTGGACGAGCGTGACCCTCTGGATGTGCGAGCTGGGTTTCACCGCGACGCCGAGCGTGACGTTCACCCAGAACTGTACGACAACGCCGTCGACGGTGTTCGTATCCTCGGTGAGCTGGCCCGCGCTCACCGGCCCGCCGGCCGCAAGCCCGACTCCCTGGGGTGGCACGGGTGGTGCCTACAGGTTCCCCTTCAAGTCCCCCTGGACCTACTCGGGCACCCGCCGGATGGTGTCCACCTTCGAGTTCCGCGGCGGCACGCTCGCCAACAATGCCGGCTGGACCTCGTCGAGCCCCTACTACCTGGACGGCGTCATGACGTCGTCGAGCACGTGCGAGGCTGGTCTTGCGCAAGGGAACGCCACCTGCAATGACTCGAGCCTGATCCACGGGTTCGGCGCCGCCTGCACCCTGCAATGGTGCAACCATGGTCCGACCCATGCGACTGTCAGTTGGCGCGGCAAGACCACGGCGAGCAGCACCAGCAGCTACACCGCTCCGGCGGGGCCGGTGGTCCATGCCTGGGGCATTCCCCTTGCCGCCCCCGTCAACGTCGCTGCCATCTGCAACCAGCTCCACATCCTCCCGGTGGTCCATTTCTTCGGGACCGCCACCTCGTCCGGCACGAACCCGAGCTACACGACACCCATGCTGTTGTTCCCGACCGTTGCTGCCACATTCGGCCTGCGGGCCGGGGTCCAGGCGGCCTGGGCGGACAGCCGGACCGGGCGTTTCAGCTTGACCAGGGCGTTCGTTGGAGCTCTCCCGGGAATGCCGAGCTCGGGCACCGTGGAGAAGTGGTCGATCTACCGGGACAACCTCACGACGAACACCGGCTTTGCTGTTCTCAACGGCCTTGGCTACTTCACCGTCCAGAGCCTGCCGCGCCTGACCTACAACTGAGCCGGGGTCATCAGGTCGCCTCCCAAACCCGTTCCTACACGGACTCGCAAACCGCATGGGCGGCTCTGCTCGCACGTTTGCCCAAGGACAGTTACATTCCGGGGTGCTTCCACGAAACCCGAAACCCAGCTCCACTCACATGCTACCTCGGCTACTTCGGTTATCTCGGCGACTTCGCGTGTTGTCCGGGCACGTCTCGCGCTGTTCAGGTGTTCCTGAATCTCTCCTGCTAGTCGTCTGCTGTAGCGCGCCGCTCTCCGCACAGATGTCCGGGGCCTACACCATCGATCCCAACGGCACCGGGTCGCGCAACTTCACCACCTTCGGCGAGGTCACCAAACAGCTGTTCCTCAGTGGTGTCAGCGGTGCGGTGACTTTCACCGTCGCAAGCGGGACCTACAAAGAGTCCTTTGGTATCTACCCCATTGCCGGAGCGTCTCTCTCCAACAAGGTGACGTTCAAGAGCGCGGTGCCCCTGGGCGCGAAGCTGCAGCCGACCAACAGAGAGACGGTGACGTTGGTCGCTGCGTCCTCGGCGTTGCCGGTGCAGGGCGTGGTTCTGGATGGATTCGACTTCATCCCCGGCGCCGCGAGCAATGACAGCTTCCCGCTCCGGGGCGGGGCGAACTGCAACTACATCGAGATCAAGAACTGCCGGTTCCAGGCTCCGCCAGATGCGGGGGGCCTCCTCTATGCCTCGGGCAGTGGCGGCTCGACAAGCGGCTGGAAGATCCACCACAACGAGTTCCGGGTGATGGACATGTACCGAGGGTTGTATGTCATCTTTCCGATGAACTTCGAGATCTACCAGAACACCGTGGTTCTCAAGGAATGCTATGCAGGGTTGACGATCATCGGGTCGACGAACGGCAGCATCCGCGTCTACAACAACCTGTTCAGCGGCAAGGTGGATGACCGAGATCCGACCCATGGGGCGATCGAAATGACCTTTTCGACCTTGGGGGTCGAGATCGTCCACAACACTGTGTTGATTGACTCGATCATGGGCGCCGGCATCGTGATGGTCCGTGGCGACCGGACCAAGCCGCCCCTGATCAGCAACAACATCCTGGTGAACACCGGCGGCGGACCGGCCTTTCGGACCCGGGAGAGCGAGACATCCTACTGGGTAAGCGACGGCAACCTGTTCTGGACGCCTGGCAACACCAACAACCTCGTCGATGGCCCGCTTGGCAGCTATGCAAGTCTCTCCGCCTGGCAGGGCGTTGGCCAGGACAAGAACAGCGTTGCTGCGGACCCGCTGTTCGTGAGCACTACGAAGCAGCCCTTCGACCTGCGCATCAAGAGGGAGTCACCCGCCAAGGACAAGGCCTATGCGACGCCAGGCTATGTCCAGTTGGACTTTGCGGGTCGGCCGCGCGATATCAAGCCCGACATTGGTGCCTACGAGGTACAGCCTCTCGTTCCGTACCAGGTCTTTGGTCAAGGCTGTGCCGGCAACGGCGGCAAGGTGCCCACCATCGGGATGAGCGGCAACCTGAAGATCGGGTCCAATGACTTTTTCGTCACCCTTGGCAACGCCACGGGCGGCAACGGTGTGTCGGCATTCTTTGCCCTTGGCGTCACCAAGACGACCCTGAACTTCGGCGGTGGCTGCACGCTACTGGTCACGCCCAGCCTGTTGCTCCAGCTTCCGGTCAGCGGATTCCCCGGGCCCGGCAACGGCAGCAGTAGCCTCAAGCTGCCGATTCCCAACAATCCCAAGCTGATGGGAGCCAAGGCTCACGTCCAGTGGGGGGTTGTCGACCCTGCCGCAGTCGGCATTGGCATTGCGTTCTCGAGCGGGGCGACGCTTTCCCTGTAGGCCACCGCGGGCACTGCGCGATTCCGCGGCGCGGAGGGCGTCCGATGCTGGACGGGGTGTTCGTGGATTCCCAAGAAGGCTCGCGGCCTGTGTGGGGCAGCCGACGTGTCGAGCGGGTGTTCCGCCGGCTGCCACCGCCGACGGACGCGGACGTGGTGGGGCTGGTGGCGAAGATCGCCCGCCGCACGTTGCGGTGGCTTCCGCCAGGGTGCCCTGACCGAGGAAGGTCCTGGCGGGGTCGAGGAGGCGGATGTCCGACCAGCAAGGCACCGGTCGAACCACCGAGTCCGTGGTAGAGGTTGAATAGGACGAAGCCCTTGTTGGATCCCGTGCTACCAACGATGCCGCCGCTTCCACTCAGCCCCGTCGTACCTGTCGAATCTCCGACACAGGCGTCGGTCTGTAGACGACGTTCGGTCCATCCCAACGAGCTGCGCAAGCGAGCGCTGGCAGATGTGCCTGACTGGAAACCCGTCCGCCTGGACACGTCGCCTGATCGAGCTGGACATCTCGCACTCCCCTCAGACCAGCGCGGAGCTCGCAAGCCGCCGCAAGCTCCAGGACATCACGAAGCTGTGCGCGGACCCGGTGATCCAGCTCAATCCCCGGCACATCTGCTTCCCCCGCTGGGAGCGCTTCTAGGATCAACCGTCGCGCGATTTCCTGACGCGAAACGTCTCCTGGGGGGAGAGGGGTGGACACACAGTCAATCCATCCACCCATTCAACGGAGGTGACCGATGACACGTCTATCCCACGTATCCCTTGCGCTTGCAGGCCCCGTGCTCCTTCTTCTCTGCCAGGGCTGCAGCGTCTACCTGGCCGCATCCCAGCCCGACAAGGTCGACATCCCCGCCCTGGAGCAGGGAGGGATGCCCCGGGATGCGGTGATCGCCCGGCTCGGCACGCCGACTTCGACCAGCAAGCAACCCGATGGCCGACGCACCGACATGTACCACTTCTACAAGGGCTCGGCGACCGGCTGGAAGGTCGGACGGGCCGCCTTCCACCTCACCGCGGACGTCTTCACCCTGGCACTGTGGGAGGTGGTCGCCGTCCCGATGGAGATGGCCATCAAGGGCGACCGGATCGCGGCCCGCGTGGACTATGACCGCAATGACAGGGTGAGCAGCTTCAGCGTCATGGGCCGCGGAGGGTCTTGAAGGCGTGGCGGGCCTCACTGAGGACACCGGACCCCGAGGCCGCTGGGATCTCTGGCTCCTGGGGGTCGGTGTCGTCCTCCTGCTGGTGATCTGGCTCGTGGCCTGTTCTTCCAGAGGCTGTTGCCCGGACCGGGACCAGGGCCGGGGCCCGGCACTTCGACGCCCGTGGGCCCGAGAATCCGCCCGGCACGGCGGTCCCACTGTCTGGTTCAGTTCGTCTTGTAGCGCGTGTACGGGAAGTAGTGGCCGTCGGTATACGGGCCCGAGCCCGTCGTCGAGACGCTGTCACGCTGGTACACGGTCTTGTAGCGCGGTAGTGCGTCTGGCGGCGGGGCGCTCGGAAGCGTGACCTTGGTGGCCGACGTCAGCATGAAGCGCTTGGTGTTGGAGTCCAGCCAGGCCGCCTGCACCCACAGATCCAGGCTGGCAAGCTCATTCTGCCAGTCCACCGACGAACCCACGAGGCCGCTGTAACCATAGGGAGCAAGGGTCTTCAAGGTCGTCAGGACGACCGGCCTGTTGAAGTCCACGTAGAGGCTGTTGCAGCCGGCACCGACGTTCACTCCGTTCGGGAGGCCGCCGATGCCCAGCGCCTGGACCACTGTCGCATCAGGTGCCGTGTAGTAGCTGTACCGGTTGAACAACAGCTTGCCGCGAAGGGTGATGGTCGTGCTGCTCTTGCTGTAGGCATTGCCGTACCCGTAGGCGAAGGCCCCGGCCGAGAATGTCATGGCCGAGTCGTTGCAGACCGGGGGATTGATCGGGATCCGCTGGGTCGTGCTGGTGGTAGCAGTGGTGTCGATGACCTCACCGTCCAGGTAGAAGTAGGCGCTGTTCAGGCTGGTCCAGGCGACGCTGTTGGCGAGAGTGCCCCCCCGGAAGATGTAGTCCGCCAGGATCGACCCCTTGGCAGAGTAGGCCCAGGGCCTGGTGAACGGGAAGCGCAGCTGCCCCTGGGCACCCCCCCAAACATCGGGCTGGAGCAGCGGGAATCCACTTTGGGTGGGCCAGGTCCACTTGCTGTCGAACACCCGGGTGGGCGAAGTACCCACGTTGCTCGTGAAGCCCGTGCTCATGGAGCTGTAGCTGGTGGGCTCCGACATGTCGACGGAGATGTTGGTCCAGGAGCGTCCCGTCGCCGTCGTCGGCGTGTGGCTCCGGTTGTCCAGCCGGAACGCGATCTCGCTGATCAGCTTGGCCTTGCCGTCGCTGTGCATGTCGTCGTTCTGCTGGATGTGCATGTCGGGCCAGATGCCCATGAGATAGGCGTACTGCGGACCCTCGCGGGTAAGGCCTCCGGGTGGGGTGGTCATGGCACCTTGTGCGGGCGACGCGGCGCACAGGAAGAGTCCTGCGCAGGCGGTGATCAGTCTCTTCACGGGTAGTCCTTCGGGTTGCTGAACAAGGAAGAACGAGATAACGGAGAGCCGGTGAGCGCCAAGTTTCGAGCGTTCCGGTCCGCCGGACAAGGAGCAGGGGGTGTTTGGCGCCAGCCACGACTGTTCAAAGCCGCACTCCCCAGACTCCCCAGCGTGCGCACGTGGCTCTTTTGCGCGCTAATGGCCCGGCCTTTGGGCCCTCGGCCCATCGACTTCCACCGGAGACGGCCCAAGACTGGGGGGGCGAGATGCGGGAGGGCCAGTCAGGCACCGCGATGGAGCTCAGTGGGTGCGGCAGAAGCACGAGCCGGGGATCTTGACCGTTGCATTCCCCCAGGCCCGCTGGAACTCGGCGCGCGTCGCCACAGCTTCCTTGGTCGCCCCTCGTCGTTCCAGGCACTCCGCAAGCCCGTGCAACGCCCAGCCGTTGTGGGGGTAACGGGCCAGGTCTTCGCGATAACACTGTTCGGCCGCCGCCAGCTTGCCTTGTTCGAGCAACAGGGCTCCCAGCGCGTGCCGGCTGGGCATCATCCAGGGGCTTGGCTCCGTGTAACGCAGCTTTGTCTCGGCCGTGACCGCGGCACGGAGGGCGATGAACCCATCCTGCAGCTTGCCGGCCTTGTAGGCGGTCTCTCCTGCCAACATGTTGCGTGCGATTTCCAGGACGTCAACCGCAGGCACCACGTGGATCATCTGGTGAGGCGGCATCTTCGCCGCAGCCGCTTCGAATTCCACCGCCTCGTGGCGTGCGGCGTCAGCCTGGCACGTGTTCGCGAATGCGACGCCACGGGCATAGTGCCACATGGCCATGGCGAAAGGCTGCCGATGCGGTGGCGGAACGCTCTGCAGAATCTCCTCCCAGCGTCCAAACCGTAGCATCACGTGGTATCGAGCTGCAAACTCGTCGGCCATATTCTGGCCACCCTGCAACGCCTCCGGCATGTCGGCAATCATGTCGTCGCACTGGCGAAGCGCGTCCTCGTAGCGGCCTTGAAACATGAGCGACCACACGAGGAACCGGTGGTTGTGCATGTGGTAGCCGTGGTAGTCGTCCGTCGACTGCTGTCTGCCGGTCTGCGCGAAGTAGTTGCGGTCAGCCCGCACGGCACTCCGGTTGGCCGTGGTCGCGTCAACATAGCGACCGACGCGCATGTAGATGTGTGAGGGCATGTGCAGCAGGTGACCCGCTGCAGGCATCAGGTCGCGCAGACGATCGGCTGCTGCCTCGGCGCGTTGCGGCTCTGTCGACGCCTCCAGCGCGTGAATGTAGAGGTGATTGGCACCGGGATGGAGAGGGTCGAGGGCCAGGACCCGCTCGAGCACGGTGAGGATCTCCTGCGTGCACCGCTTGGGTGCGCCGTCGGCGGTCCACTGATCCCAGGGGTACTGGTTCATCAGTGCATCTGCGAGTAGGAAGCCCGTTTCGGGTTGGTCAGGATACTTGCGGTAGACGCCTCGCATCGCGTTGGAGTACGCTTGGTTCAGCTCGCTGCGTTGTTGTGGCCAAGGCATCGAGAAGCGCGTGGAGAGCGCTGCGATCAGGTCGCGCTCCAGCTCGGTGGCGCCACGTTGTAGACCGCGGGCAAGCGCCAATTCCTCGAGCGCACGCTGCGCACGTTCAGGCCCTTCGTTCCAGTCGTTGTAGTTTGGACCGAGGGCGTAGGCCTTCCCCCAGTGGGCCATTGCCAGCGTGGGATCCCGTCGCAGGGCTTGGTCGAAGGCACGGATTCCCTCTTCGTGGTTGAATGCCATGCAGAGATCGAAGCCCTGGTCGAACCACCGCTGGGCAAGCGAGTCGCTTGTGCTGACCGGAAATGTATGTTTGCCGAGCCCATCGAACAGGATCGGCTCTCGAGGGATCGTGGTGCATGCAGCAAGCAATGCAGCCACCAACGCGGAGGTCACCTGTCGTAGAGTCGGGATCGTGCGGGATGATGTAGTTGCGAGCATTCCTGCTGCGCTCACGAGGAAGGTGCGGCGTGGAAGATCCGAGGTGGCGACTCTCTCGGTGATCCTGGAGCTCGAAGTGTCGCCTTCCAGGTCGGGGTGGCAAGCCAGATCAGCCGGGTCGGGCTCCGCTCTACCTGAGTGCCTGCAGTAGGGTGACCGGAGTCCAGACACAGTGCTGC
>QJVU01000708.1 GCA_003235605.1 Planctomycetota bacterium
AAGGGTGTGCGGGTGAGCGAGCTCTCGGATGCCAAGAGACTGCACAAGCAGCTGCAGCCGGGCCTGCGCGCTGCCGCTGCGGGTGGCCTGCGGACGATCGTGCCGGAAGCACTACACCAGCTGAAGGTGGTCGTCCAGCGCCGCGGGCGCAGGCTGCGCGGGACCGTGTACCTGGACGGCGATCCCACGCCCCTGATTCCTGCATTTGATGCCTCCGGAAGGCTCGTGCCGGAGCTCGCGGTGGTGGCCATGCACCCGCTCACGGTCCACTCGGTGTATTTCGAGGGCGAAGTCCGCCGCGACGGCTAGCGCCGCGGCAACAGCCCCGGGGCGGACTCGAAGCCAGAGCGGCGCTGCGGCGCGGCGGGGCGCTGACTCGGTGGCGCTGCCCGTTCCCGTGCCCGGAGTTCCGGCACGCGCTCCAGCAGCGAGATCGCCACGTTGGCGGCTCCACCGGTCCTGCGCCATTCGCGGAGTTGCGCCTCCGCGAGCTCGCTTGCCCCTGCGCTCACCAGGATCCGGCACGCGAGCTCGGGCCCGGTCTTCTCCAGCAGCCGCTCCAGCACCGCGATGGCTCCTGGGCGGTCCGCGGCGCATGCCTGATGCCAGCTCAGCGCCAACAGCCGCAGTCCCGCTGGGGCGTTTCCCAGTGCCAGGTGCCGTTCCGCCATCCTCACGATCAGCCCGGGTTGGTCGCGACCGCCGTTGAACAACAGCAGCTCCTCCTCGAAAGCCAGCTGATGCTGGGCACGCAACCCGTGTACGCGGGCCAGGATGGCCTGGGTCTCGGGGGACGTAGAGCCGGCGCCGATAGCGCGTCTGGCCCAGGCATACGCCGCTGTCAGGTCCCAATCCTTGAGAGCTTGCTTGGCGCGTTGCTCGAACACCGTGGCGTCACCGTCACGGCCCTGGTTTCGAAGGCTCCTGATGAGGGCTGCTTGCGCCCGGCTTCGCAGCGATTCCGGGAGCTCGGCGTGGGCCAGCACCAGCAGGTTGCGTCTTGCCTGGTGCAGATTCGCAAGCCGCCTGTCGGTGGCGAGCAGCCAGCAGCGTGCTGCTTGGAGGCGTTCGTCGTGGTCCAAGGCGCGGCCCAGGAACGCCCGCGCCGCGACCAGGTCGCCACTGGCCGAGGCGGCCGCTGCGCGATGGCACAGCAGGCGACTGAGGAGGAACGGCTGACCATGGGTGCCAGCGATCTCCAGCACCGCCACGGCTGCTGCGGCCTCGGCCTCGACCGCGCGGAACTCGCGGTTCTCGAGAAGTGCGGCGGTCTCACGGATCTTGACAGCCATCGTCAGGGCCCGGCAAATCGCCACCTGCAAGTCCGTCTGTGTGGGCAGGCCACGCAGATGTCCTTCCACGCGACACCCGCCGGAGGCCCCGTTGAGCACGAGAGGTTGGATCCGGATGTAGATCTCGTCCTCGGCGATCATCGGCGAGCCGGTATACGACCCCGCGGGAACGAAGCGGCATCCGTCGAGGGGACAGGGCACGATCTCGGCTGAGAGTCTCGGGTGCTCGGGGGGCGTGATTCGGCCGTTCAGGAATACGCGGAAGCCGTCGTCGCCCTGCCTGGTGTAGAGGACCGTGTAGCTGTTCCCGCCACACGACAGGACGGGCGCAAAGGCGCTCGGCGACGGGTCGGCGCCCCGAATCTGCCGCCGGACGAGGTCGGCAACCAGGTAGGCCGCGGTGATGGGTGGGATTGCAGCGGTGAGGGCGAACTCCTGTCTGGGAGCTGGCGGCCCCAGCAGGCTACACGAGCCCAGCAGGCCACCGGAGGCTGTGAGCACGGGCAGCGCGAGCACCGGTACGAGCAGGGCCCTGGTACGACGCCGGTGCCGCGATCCTGCTCGTACCTTCCCCATGTTCTGAAAGAGCGTGTGGTCGTGCACCACACCGATGCGCGCCAACCGACAGGATCGACAACACCTCCGCGCCCCTTGAGGTGGATTCCGGCACCGGAGGGACCACAGCGCCGGCGTGCCATGTCATGGCGTCCTCTCGGCCACCGCCACCGCCACGGCGAGGTCGGCGGTGTGGCTGAGGCTCAAGTGCATCTTCGTGATCCCGAGGGTCATGGCCCTCGTCTGAGCCTCACCGGAGAGCTCGAGGCCCGGGCTGCCCTTCTGGTCGCGCACGACTTCCACCTGGAGGAAGCCCACGCCCTCGGCCCAGCCAGTGCCCAGGACCTTCATCACCGCCTCCTTCGCAGCGAAGCGGGCGGCCAGGGACTCAGCCGGCCGCCCGCGCTTGAGGCAGTAGTCCCGCTCCGCCGCGGTGAAGGTCCGGGCCAGGAAACGCTCCGGCTCCCGCTCCAGCAGGTCCTGGATACGAGCCACCGCGACGATGTCCACGCCCAGGCCTACGATCACGGGAGCCTGCCTCTTCTTTCGTCAAGCATCCGCGGGCATGCTATCCCGAACTCATGACCACGATGAAGAGCGCACTGGCACTGCCACTCGGAATCGCCGCCGTCCTTGCCGGCTGCGGCAGCGAAGCGGCAGTAGACTCTGGCCGCGACCGCGGCACGCCCTCGGATGCCGGCAGCCGAAGCTCGGGTCGAGTTGTCGAGCGGCCCTATGATCAACCGTCGGAGTTGATGAAGCCGCCGGCTGGCTCGAAGCCCCTGGTGGAGAAGCAGACCGAGTTCGCCAAGGACTTTCCGGCACTCAAGATACACGTGCAAAAGGAGGGAAAAGCCGACGCTCCCATCCTCGAGTATGACAACATCGGCAAACTCCATCTGGTGATCACGCTGTCCAATGGCAAGGAGGTGGAGAACACCCGCAAGCCCCAGGACCCGGGGGCCGAGGCCGATCCGCGCATGTTCCTGGCCCGCCCGCAGGAGAAGCTCAAGGGTCTGGGACTGGCGGTCGTCGGCATGAAGGTCGGCGAGGTACGCCACGTGATCATCCCGCCCGATCTGGGCTTTGGAGAGGAAGGCGACTACCTGCGCGGCATCCCGGAGAACGCCACGCTGACCGTGCGCGCCGAGCTGTTGGAGGTTGTTGGCCCGATGGTCCGGGTATGGAAGGAGGGCGACGGCCCCAGCATCGAGCGGGGCCAGGTCGGCCGTTTTCACTACACTGGCGTCCTGGCCAAGGATGGCACGAAGTTCGACTCCACCCGCGAGGAGAACAAGGGGCCGGTGCCGATCCCGCTGAAGCTGAGCAGCGACCCGGGCAGTCCGGGAGGGGTGATCGAAGGTTGGGTCTTGGGCCTCACCGGCATGAAGGTCGGCGAGCGTCGCTGGCTCTTGATCCCGTCGCCCATGGCTTATGGTGCCCAGGGGAAGGGTCCCATCGTCCGGCCCCACATGGACCTCATATTCGAGGTGGAGCTGGTGGAGCTCCTCAAGAACTAGCGCGCAGGCGGATCGGTTGCAGGGCGTCGCGGCTGCGACGCTTGTACCAGGCGGTCAAACTACCACCCTCTCCGAGGATCAACTGCAGTTGGCGGGGCCAGGCTTCGGCCATGTCGGCAGGGCTCGGGGTTGCAGGCCCATCGGGGTGGCTGTGGAAGAAGGCGCAAACCCACAGCTGTTCCTCCCGGAGCTCCCGCTCCCGCCGGGCGAACTCCACCGGATCGATCTCGAAGGAGGTCCGGGTCCGGGCAACATTGGTCATCGCCACATACCGCTGGCGGCCCCTGCGGCCGCGAGCAACCAGGCCGCAGGCCTCTCGCGGGAATGCCAGACGGGCGTGCTCCCGCAGCGCCCTCTCGGCTTCGTCGTGGAGCACGAACCGCATGGTTGGAGGGTACACACGGGTGTAGACTCCCGCCATGGGCTATCCCTACGGTACCCGCCGGGAGCACTCGGTTCTTGCGGGGGCGCTGTCCCCGCCCCTGGATCGCTCCACCTCCTTCGCGCTGGCCACCGCCGAAGACATTCGTGCCCTCGGTTGCGGTGAGAGGCATGGTGACTTCTACCCCCGTCTCGGCCATGGCAACGGTCGCGCCTTCGAGAGCCACGTGGCCAACCTGGAGCGCACCGATGGGGCAGTGGCGTTCAGCAGCGGCATGGCTGCGATCCATGCGGCGATGCTCGCGCACTGCGGCAACGGTGACCGGGTGTTGATCGCCACCCAGATCTACGGCGGTACTGCCAACCTCGCCAGGGACGACCTGCCACGCTTCGGCATCCAGGTCCAACGCTTCGATGCCCTGGACCGGGACGCTCTTCCGCGAGCACTGGCGCAGTCGGGACCCCCCCCCCGGATGGTCGTCCTGGAAACGCCGATCAACCCGACCCTGCGTCTCGTGGACCTGCGTGCAGCGGTCGAGGTCTGTCGCCAGCACGATGCCCTGCTCCTGGTGGATGCCACCTTTGCACCGCCCCCGATCCAGCAGACGGCCAGCCTGGGGGTGGATCTCACCGTGCACAGCGCCACCAAGTACCTGGGCGGCCACTCCGATGTCCTGGCGGGGGTGGTGGCGGGGACCCACGCGGTACTGGGGCCAGTAGTCAAGTTCCGCAGTCGCACCGGCGGCATCCTGGGGCCGGACGCTGCCTGGCTGCTCTGCAGGTCGATGCCCACGTTGCCCCTGAGGCTCGATGCCCAACAGGCGGCGGCGGCGGAGGTGGCCCGCGGCCTGCTGGCCGCTCGCGCCGATGGGGCCCCTCTACTGTCGGTCTCCTACCCGGGGCTGCCGGACCATCCCGACCATGCCCTGATGGGAGAGCAGATGTCTGGGGGTGGCTGCCTGGTCACCTTCGAGGTCGCTGGTGGCCTGGAGCAGGCCCGGAGGGTGTTCGATGCCCTGGAGGTGGTGGCCAAGGGGCCCTCCCTGGGAAGCGTGGAGAGCCTTGCTTCGCTGCCCTGCTACACCACCCACGCCGCGTTGTCGGCGGCGGAACGGCGCCAGGCCGGCATCGCTGACGGCACGATCCGCATCTCCGTGGGGTTGGAGGGGGCCGACCGGATCCTCCAGGACCTGGGTCGGGCCCTCAAGGTCTAGGCGGGCCCAGCGCGAAGTTCCATCTGGGCGCGGTCTGCGGCAATCCCGTATGGTGCCGGAGGAGAACCGCGGCCGTGCAGCCAGACCCCAGCAGCCAGGCCTCCGCAACCAGACCCCCGCAATGCGACCCGCGACCCGACCTCAGTAACCAGATGCCAGCAAACCGATCTCGGCAACCAAGGCCCCAAAGACCCAAGACCAAGGACTGTTCGATGGCTCATCCACACGACTCCCACGGACTCCTCGCTCCAGGAGGCGCCCTTCTGGCCCTCGCTCTGCTTCTGCATCCGGGGCTTGTCGCCCAGAACGGTGACGGCGGGAACAAGACCCAACAGAAGCCCCCAAGCAAGGTCGCAGGTGATGGGGGGCCGAGGGATGCCGGCGCCGCTGGCAAGAAGCCCCCCAAAGGCACCTCGCCCCTTCGGATCGCGGTGGTGAACATGGACCGTGCCACGCATGCTCACCCGCTGTTCGAGAGCAGGTTCAAGGAACACAGCGACTGGGTGCGGGCCCAGGGAGACGAACTCGCGAAGCTGGACAAGGTCATCCAGGCCAAGCGGGCGCAGTTGAAGAACACCGTCCAGCCGGACACGCCGGCCGCATCGCGGTTGGTCCTCGAAATCGAGACCCTGAGCTACAAGCTGAGCTGCTGGAACAAGCAGTTGCGCACGCAGCGGATTGCGAAGCAGAACCGGTTGCTGTTGGAACTCCAGACCCAGGTAGGTGAGGCCATCAAGGAACTCGCGCCGAAACGGGGCATAGACCTCGTGCTCCGCTTGCGGGCGCAGCACGGCGAGTACCCCCTGGGGGAGCAGGTGCACCGGGCGCAATCCACGGATGTGTTGTACGCCGCGGACCCTCTGGACATCACGGAGGACGTCATCGACTTGCTGAAAACCAAGTACCGACCCAAGTAGAACGGCTTGCTGGCCGTAGCAGGGGCCCGCGAGTACACTCCGCCGCGTCGTCCGTGTCCTGCCTGTTCTCCTGAGCGAGAGCATCACCTTGGAAATCAAACCTCCATCTTCCAGACAGCAGCGAACCCTGAAGGCACCCGCCGAGTTCCAGGGTGTGGGCCTCCACAGCGGGAGCGACGTCAAGGTAGTGGTCCGGCCGGCCGATATCGGCAACGGCGTGACCTTCGTGCGGACCGACCTCGAGGACCAGCCGGAGGTGCGAGCGATCTGCACCAACCTGAAGACTCGAGATCGCCGCAGCGTGCTCGCCGAGGGCCCGGCCCAGGTGCACACGGTAGAGCACTTGCTGAGTGCCCTGTGGGCCCTGAAGATCGACAACGCCCGCGTCGAGATCGACGGCGAAGAGGTGCCGGGGCTGGACGGCTCCGCGCGCGACTTCGTGGCCGGCTTGAACGCTGCGGGAACGGTGGACCAGAAGGCGGAGAGCCCGAGGTTCGTTCTCAAGGAGCCGCTCTACGTGCAGGATGGGAGTGCGACGCTTGTCGCGCTCCCGAACCAGGGTGGGCTGACCCTGGAATACCACCTGGACTACGCGCCCAAGAACGGCCTGAACGGACTATCACGTCAGTCGGTGTTCGTGGATCTCACCCCCGAGAGCTTCGAGAACGAGATTGCCAGCGCCAGGACTTTCGTGTTCGAGGACGAGGTGGACAGGCTGCGGGAGGCCGGCTTCGGTCGTGGCGCCAGCTACGAGAACACCCTGGTGGTTGGTCCTGACGGCGTGCGCGAGAACACCCTTCGGTTCGAGGACGAGTTGGCCCGCCACAAGGTCCTGGACCTGATAGGCGACCTCGCCACCCTTGGGGCGGACCTGGAAGCGCACATCATCGCCACGCGCTCTGGCCACGGGCTGAACCAGAAGCTGGTCCAACAGCTGCTCGACGAGATGCAGGTGGAGGAGAACCTCGGTCTGGTACAGCGCGAGACCGGGATGGAGATCCGCGAGATCTTCAACCTGCTGCCACACCGGTATCCGTTCCTGATGATAGACCGGGTCATCGAGCTGGAGGGCTTCAAGCGGGCGGTAGGGATCAAGAACGTGAGCATCAACGAGCCGTTTTTCCAGGGCCACTGGCCTGAGCAACCCATCATGCCGGGAGTCCTGCAGCTGGAAGCGATGGCGCAGCTGGCCGGAGTGTTGCTGCTCCGCAAGCTCGAGAACACCGGCAAGCTGGCGGTTCTGTGGAGCATCGACAAGGTCAAGCTCCGCGGGGCGGTTGTGCCGGGGGACCAGCTGCGCATCGAGGTCGACACGATCCGCGCAAAGCCGAGCGTCAGCCACGTGGCCGCTCGGTGCAAGGTCGCGGGCAAGCTGGTGGCCGAGGCGCAGCTGAAGTTCACCCTTGTGGATGCCTAGGAACTCGGCGAGGACGCGGGTGGCCACCAGGGTACGGGTTGCAGTGGTCGGGGTGGGACACCTGGGGAAGCACCACGTTCGCTTGCTGGCCCAGAATCCCTTGGCGGAGCTGGTGGCCGTGGCTGACACCAACGAACAGAACCTGAGAGCGGCCACAGCCGCGCATGGCGTCCCCGGTCACCGCGACCACAGGGAGCTGCTTGGCAAGGTGGATGCGGTCTGCGTCGCGGTGCCCACCAGCGCACACCTGGAGGTGGCGGGCTACTTCTTGGAGTCCGGCGTCGACGTCCTCGTCGAGAAACCGATCGCTCCAAGCTCTGTCGATGGGCACAAGCTCGTGGAACTGGCCAAGCGCACGGACCGCGTCCTACAGGTGGGCCACGTGGAGCGCTTCAACCCGGCGCTCGATGCGGTGCGGGAGATCGGCCTTGAGCCGCGCTACATCGAGTCGCACCGTCTGGCCCCTTTCAGCTTCCGCAGTGTCGACATAGGCGTGGTACTGGATCTGATGATCCACGACATAGACCTGGTGCTGGCGATGGTGAAGTCCGAGGTCGCGTCCGTGGAGGCTTATGGCGGGGCGGTTTTCACGCCGGCCGAGGACATGGCCAGCGCGATCCTGAAGTTCGAGAACGGCGCGGTGGCCCACCTGACCGCGAACCGTGTTGCACTGCGACCCCTGCGCAGGATGCGCCTGTTCTCGAGAGACTGCTACGCGAGCCTGGATTTCCAGTCCGCGCATGGCACCTTGATCCGTAAGAACCCGGGCTGGGATCTGCAGCAGTTGAACGTGGATGCCGTGGACCCAAGCAAGATCCAAGACCTCTGGAAGTTCGTCTACGAGGGACTTCTGACGGTCAAGGAACTGGACATGGACGAGGGCAACCCGTTGGACCAGGAGATCACGGCGTTCTTGGAGTGCGTTCGGGATCGCCGCCGCCCGGTCGTCGGCGGTGAGGAGGGGTGTGCCGCGGTCGCGGTGGCGGAACAGATCCTGGCGGCCATTGCCAGGAATGTTTGGTAGCCAGCCCACTGCCGTGGCCAAGCCACCCCTGATAGCGAGGACCCCGTCGAGGTGAGGAACCCGAGGGGGCAAGGAACGCCTGCTATTGCCCCCGGCCGCCGAGCCCGTATTCTGTCGGAGTTCGAAGGCTCCTCGACTGCGGTGTTCGTGGTCGTCCACGGAGCACATGCTGAACCGATGACTTGACCCTGGGAACCGACCCGTCGGGCGGGGCAGGTTCCGGAGGCTTGATGCCCGCCGGAATCCGAACGTTCGCGGGGGATCCCACCTTGATCGGCGGGGTTCGGCGTGCTCCCCGGGATGCACGGCACAGGCGGTCGGGAGCCTTTCGGATTGGTCTTTTGCGGTTGGAACTGCTCGGTTGGTCAGGCTGGGCGGGCTCTTCTGGGAGGTGGCGATGTCGCGTTTGGTGCTCGTTGTTCTGGCGGTTTGCGTTCTCTGGTGGTCGTGGTTGGTCTTCGCCGGTGCTCCTGCGGCGGCAGCAGACCCCGGTGCGGAGGCAGGCGCCCGCAAAGGGCCGTTGCGCATCCTCGCCGCAACGGGTCCCCACGAGCCCGGGGCCGGGCTCCCGAGGCCCGTGGTTCTGCAGGCGGCAGGGAAAGATGATGCCAACGGCCGCGCCGCCAACAGCAGCGGAAGCGGCGCCGCCAACGGCAACGCCAACGGCAGCGCCAACGGCAACGGCAACGGCAAGGAGCCCAAGACGGGGAACAAAGACCCCCAGGGGACCGAGACGGGCGGCAATGCGAAGGAGCGGCCAGCGCGCTCGGACTTCCGCGTGCTGACTGCAGCCACCGGCAACCGGCGCGCCGAAATAGCAAGGGCGCTGCTGCAGCGAGCCGAGGCCGCGCCGGACGTGGGTGCGCTGCTGAGGCTCTTGGGTCAAGGCAACGCTTTCCTCCACAGCACGGAAGGTCGGAAGGTCGCCCGCCGCACCCTGGTGCAGATTCACCGGGAGCCTCCGGAGCGGGCGGTAGTGCACTCGACGGCGCTACTGAACCAATGCATGCGCGGTGCGATTCGGCAGGAAGATCTCGAGGCCCGTCAGCTGGTGGATGAGATCTACCAACGGCACAAGCCGTTGGTGCGCAGGGTTGTCTTTGACCCGGAGAGGTTGGAGGGTGCCCGGCGCCACCGGGTCCAGGCAGGGGAAACCCTGGGGCAGATCGCCACCCGCGTCCGGCGGGAGGGAATCCTGGTTGAGCCCCACACGCTGGCGTTGGTCAATCGGATCAGCAACCCCAACATGGTGCGGGCTGGTCAGCTCCTGAAGATCCCGGTGCGCGCGTTCAAGGCGGTGCTGGAGAAGCGTA
>QJVU01000143.1 GCA_003235605.1 Planctomycetota bacterium
GCTGAAGGCCCAGGGCCACGAGGCCCTGGTGATCTCCGGTTCCCGGGAGGTAGCGCCGACCAGTCGAGTTGACGAGATCGACCTCGACGGGCTGCGGGTGCTGCGGTTGCACCGGGACGACCTCTACTTCGAGAACTGGTTCAAGTGCTATCACCCCGGGGTCTCAGCGACGCTGGAGCGCTTGTTTGCCCGGGAGCGCCCGGATGTCGTGCACGTGCATCACTGGCTGCGGCTGACATCGGACATCGCCCGCCTGGCGCGCGCAGCCGGGGCGGTGTCTGCGGTGACCCTGCATGACTACTTTGCGGTGCTGGCACGGGTCGTGCGAAACGCGGGCGAGGACAGCGTCACGATGCCCGAGCTACCGGACTACATGTCGGATGTCGAGGGTCGAGAGGCGTTCGAGTTTCAGCGCCAGGATCTGCACGACGAGCTGGCCAGCGCCGATCTGCGGTTCGTCCTGACCAGGGCCCATGGCGAGGGCCTTTCCCAGATGGCTGTCGGGGACCTGGGACACTTGCTGGTGGCACCACCGCCACTCCTGGAGCGGCCCCGACCCAGGCCATCAGGAACCAGGGATCCCAAGCGCCGGCGGCTGCTGTCGTGGGGCAGCATCTACCCCGAGAAGGGGGTGGAAACGGTGCTGTCGGCGATGGCCCGGGTGGACGGCGAGATCAGCCTGCAGCTCCTGGGCAAGGTGCATGACCCGCACTACCAGGTGCGGCTCGAAGAGCTGGCCAAGGGTCTCGACGTGAAATTCGGCGGCGCGTTCCGCCACGGGGACCTGGAACAGGCCGAGGCGGACTTCGCGGTGTTGCCGTCCTGCTGCCACGAGTCCTACGGGCTGATCCTGGATGAGGCTTTCTGCCTGGGTCTGCCGGTGATTGCTTCGGACCTACCGGCCTATCGGGAGCACGCTCAGGAGGATGCCTGTGTGTTCTTCGAGCCAGGGAACGTCGAAGAGCTGGCTGGCTTGCTCGGGGACCAGGAACGCCTCAGCGCCCTCGAGGTACCGCGGCCGCCGTCGTTGCAGACCCCTGGGGAGGCCGCTGCCGACTTGCTGCGGCACTATGAGGGCGTCGACCGGAGCACGACGCCAGAGGCGACGGTCTCCGACCGGGACCGGGCGGTGCAGCTGTTCCGCCGGGCCGAGCGGCGCGCCTGGTCGATGCTCCAGAAAGGCCGGCCGGTGCTGCCGCCGGACGACTTCCTGGCGACCTGATTGCCAAGGGAACCCGGAAGGCTCAGAAGGCCCGGGCAGGCTCGTAGGGGGCTCAGAAGGTCAACTCCAGCCCCAGGAACAGGCCCCCGATCTGGAAATCCGCATCCACCGGGAAGCCATCCTCGGTCTTCGAGCCCGGCAGGTCGAGTCGCCGCCAGCCCGCGAACAGGGTGATGTCCTGGTCTTCGAAGAAGTAGTTCGCCCGGACCTCGGCGTCCTGGAACGAGCCCTCGAAGTCTGCGCCGAAGGCCACGTCATGGTTGTAGGCATAGGTGGCGGTGATCGACAACGGCCCCCGGCCGGCGGCAAGGGTCGCGGCAGGAAACGGTATGCCTCCCTGCAGCTTGAAGCTCTCGGAGTTGGAGGTCGTGGTGCTTGCGACCCGGAACTTGATCTCCTGGTAGGAGATCATCGGGCCTATGCCCGCCTTCACCCACCACTGTTCCTTCTCGTTCTCGTAGGCGTAGATCTGCGCGTTGTAGGACAGTCGATAGGCCTGCATCTCGAACTTGCTACGCACGGAATCACCCCCCGTGAGCGTGCCGTAGCTGTCTGGCAGGGTCATTGTCTTCTTCGGCGCCTGGTCCATCACCAGAACATCGAACCTGAGGCCGGAGAAGTTGTCGCCGTAGGTCAGGCTGCCACCGAGGTCGCTGTAGTGATCGCCCAGGCCCAGGTCGTTCAGGCGGATCAGCGGGGACTGCATGCCTGTCCTGCCCTCCACCTCGAACTGCGTGTAGAAGGGATGCAATGCGTAGTGAGGATCGTCGAAGCCCGGCAGCCAGGAGCAGGCCGGCAACATCGCTAGCAGCGCGGCAGGCAAGGCAAGGGTCAGCAGCTTCTTCAATCCACCAAGATGATGCTTGAGCCACATGGGATTTCCCAACATCTTCTCCGATGTGCAACCGTTCCAGAAGCGCGACTTCCTCGCATACGAGAGACACCGGCAGGACGACCCGGAGTACAACGCGCTGCGCCTGTCCGTACGGCGAAAGCTGGTGGAGATCGCCACGACTGCCAGGAAGCAGGCCAAGGAGCTGGGCACCGAGCTGGCCAGCCAGGCTGGGCTGCACCACCCCTACACGTTCAACAACTACCGGGTCAGCGAGCAGCGGGCGTACCTCTGCAGGAACACCCGGGAGCGCAAGAAGCTGGCCGCGTTCTTCGGGGATGCCCTCGGCAAAGACGCTGAAACCCACTACATTCAGACGATTCTGGAGGTGTGTCTGGACGCCGAGGTGCTACAGGTTGCCTTGCGCATCCACCCGATGGCATGGTGGGATGGCGAGCACCTCAAGAAGAAGGTGCTGGCGCCGGAGGGCATGGCCGCCTGGTGTGGGATGCTCAAGGTGCTGCCTGCGGGCTTCGCGCTCAAGCTTCATGACTGGCGCAAGCTCTACTGGACACAGGCGGTCAACGAGCAGGAGATGAAGGAGTACTTCGGCTCCTATACGCCTGGGGAGCACTGGCTGCACCTGCAGCGGGAGCTCCCCAAGGAGGACGTGCTGGAGATGGGCGAAGAGGCCTGCCGGTGGGCGGTGACGTCGCTGCTGGCCTTGTTGCCGGCCTACCGGTTCATCCTCTGGACACCGTAGACGGTATCACTCCCGGAGCGGGTAGGTTTCCTTCACCCACTCGACCCACTTCTCCTCGAACTGCAGGACGTTCATGCCGTAGACCTTGTGGATCGCCCGGCGCAGCGCGCCAACCAGGTCCGACTGGTCCGGCAGGTAGGTCTTGGGGTC
>QJVU01000034.1 GCA_003235605.1 Planctomycetota bacterium
GAGGGTGGTGCCGGCGCGCAACATGCTCCTGGTGCGGGACGGCGAGAACCAGCTGGTCGTCCTTGGGCGACGGGCGCTTGTGGATGTGCGGTTCCAGCCGGCGGCCACGCCGCTTGCAACAAAGGACCTGGGCCAGGCAGTCGACGTCAGGCGCGCCGTGGCTGCCCTCGCCGATGGCACCGTGGTGCTGGACAGCGCTGCCTTCTCTGCCGGGGATCGGGTCTTGCGTTTCGGCAGCGGCCCCAAGCAGGTGCAGCGTCCCGTTGCCGACGTACGGCTCCTGTTCGACCGCAAGGAGGGCTTTGTCTGCTGGCACGGGACCCCGCAGCAAATCGGCGCGGCGTTCGGGCGGTTCCTGGACCGGATGGTGACGGAGGCGTACGTCGACCTTGTCAAGGAGGCCGCCGAGACGAACGACACCGGGTTGATGTCGCGACTTCGCCGTGCGGCCGTGGCTCGTGGCGCCTCGGAAGGGGACGTCGACGTCGTCGACAAGAGGCTGGCGTTGGTCAAGAGGCGCAACCTCAACGTGGTGCAGAGCAAGGTCCAGAAGGTCCTGGACCGGGAGTCGCGGATCGCCGCCGTTGCGCTCACCAGGATCTGGAAGCCCTTCCTGGCGTGGAGCCGAGAGCTGTCAGCCCGGCACCGCGCGGCCTTGTTCCACATGGTGCTGCAGCAGGCCCCGACCCTGTTCGACAAGGTCTGGCCCGAGGCCCAGGAACTCCTCCAGAATGGACCGGCTGCCGACCAGGCCGCCGCGATCGCCAGCATGGCCGCAGTGGTTCCGGACAGAGCGGGGGAGCTCTGGGAGCTGTTCGTAGACAAGCTGGATGCTGCGCCCGATGACGCCAAGGCCACCATGGCCCGCGCGGTGCTGGAGTGGGAGCCACACCATGAAGGTGCCATCGCCCTGGTGCGCAAGCTCGTGATCCTGCCGTTGGCCAAGTCCCAGGACGAGAACTTCCAACCCCTCGAGTGGCTCGACCTCATCCAGACGATCCAGCGTCACCAGGTCTCCCAGGTGAAGCAGCCTCCGCCGGAGGAGATGGTGCTCCCGTACGAACAGCGACACCTGGTCCAGTACCAGCACATCTGGCGCAAGGACCTGATCGCCTTCCAGAGCAAGCGTCTCCTGGTCATCACGCCGCCGACCAATCCGGCGGGCATTGCCCGCTGCCTCTCCCTGGGCGAGCTGGTCTGCGACACGCTGCTCGAGATCTTCAAGGATGGCGACAAGAAACGTCATGAAGCGCTGCGGCTCCGTCTGGTCATCTGCAGCACCGAGAGGGAGTACATGAAGCTGTTTGCCCGCGGGCAGGCACAGAGCCACCTGGGCTGGACCGCGGGACACTACGACGGCCGCGAGTCCAGGATGTACCTACCCCCTGGCGCAGCCGCGTTCGAGGAGGTCATGCCTGTGTTTGCCCACGAGCTCACACACCACTGGGTGGACGAGCAGTGTCCGATGTTCACCGGGGCGGAGCGCGCAACCGGCAGCCGGGTCCCCACCAAGGGAGAGTGGATCGTGGAAGGTTTCGCCGGCATGGTGGAGGGCTTCGACTTCGACCTGTCCAACCGCACCTACCGATCTTCGCACCCCAGGATCCGGCACCTGGACATCCTCGCGAATGCCTCTGCCCGCCAGCTCCTGCCCTGGCAGAAGGTGCTGTCCGTGACCTACGACGAGAAGCACCAGCAGTTCGGCACCAGGCCCAAGAAGCGCCTCACCATCCACACCGACTGGGAACTGGGGGTAAGCCCGGTCCTGAGCGAGATGAACCTCTTCTACACCCAGGCCACGGCAGCCTGTCACTTCCTGTTCCACGCGGAAGACGGCAAGTACCGCAAGCGGTTGTTGGAGTACCTGGCTGACCGCTACTCCGGCCGGAACGAGAAGATGGACATCCAGAAGACGTTCGGCATGTCGCCCAAAGAGCTGGGACGCAGGGCGATCGCCCATGCCAGGCAAGTGGTCTCCCGGGACGGGTGAGGTCGAGAACGTACCGGAGCTTGGTACCGCGCGGGCGAGGTGACGATAACTCGCGGATCTGGACTACCCCCTGCAAACGCTCCGAGGTCATCCAGGAACATGAGCACGCGACAAGCGGTTGTGATGGTGACAGCCTGTCTCTGCATCGGCTCCTGCGCAGAGGAGCCAGCCGGCCCGCAATCGAGTGGATTCGCGGCTGGCCAGCCTGACGACGCAACGGATCGGTCCCTGACACCGGAGCAATACCTGACACTGGGCATGCCCGCGGTGGATCGGCCCTGGACGTCCGCGGACTATGAAGCTGCTCGGCAGGCGTTGCTCGCGCTGGCCCGGAAGGACCCTCGACGGCTCCCACACCACCGGAGCACGCAGTCAGCCGCAGTGATCGAGCGCCTCTGCGACCAGGAGAACCTGGGATTGATCAGGAACAGTTCTCTCCCCGTGCAGCCGAGGTTTCGGGAGAGCCTGGATCTCCTGGGTGCACACAATGCGATCTGCAAGATCTACCTCCAGGCCCAGGTCCGTGATCCGAGGTACGTCGCGGACTTGCTCCGCATGCAGTCCTTCTCGCTCTACGCGGTCGCTGCCCAGCTGGACCTCTGTGACCAGTTCACCAGGACCCTTGATCCGAGAGACCCCTCCTACCCGGTGAGGATCGAGGGGCTTGCCAAGATGAAGAGGGGCCTTGCGATCATGGTGCGGGGCATCCTGTTGACGCTCGTGGAGAACAAGGGCCGCGATCTGGAAACGAGACGGATCCTGGCCAACAGCTTTGCGGATGTGTACCCGACGATCGCCGTTTCCCTGCTTCCGCTGTCAAGGAAGGAGCTGGACACAAGGGTGGCGGAGCTGGTCATCGCCGAGAACGACGGAGTGACAAGGAGCGCCCTCGATCGGGCTCTGGGCAGCCGGAAGACCAGGTGACTCCCCACCAAGGTCCGAGCCGGTCGGATCCTCGCGGCTCCCGCGTCGGGCGGCTCGAAACCGGCCGTGTGAACGAGCCACCGACGCAGGTCCCCAGCCCACCGGGAACTGCAAGGCGGCGGAGAGCGGCAGGGCGGGCCCGAGCGTCAGCTGTTACGCAAAGGGCCTGCTGCTTTGCGCGTCAGCGGTATCCGCGCCATCACCGCAGGTCTGCCAGCGTCGTCATCTCGATGCACCAAGCGACGTGATCCTGCGGGGCGGTTCGTACGGAGTATGGGGTAGAATGGGAACATAGGGACCGGTCGACTGTGCCGGCTGTCCTCGAGACCTCCAAGGTGGTCAGGTGCTTGGTGGAGGAGGGCATGCCGAGCGGCAGGATCGCAGGAAGCAAGCCCGGGCGACTCCACAGGGATTGGCTGGATGAAGCGCGGGATTCGTGAGAACACCGTCTAGGAACAAGGCATGAACCAGGAAACCAGGCTGAACGAGCAGCGAGTTCTTTGGAAGAAGCGGGCGTTGATGAACCTCTTGGCCGGGCTGAGAGCCATGAAGGCACTGGGACATGAGCATGAGCTTCGCAAGGTGACCGATTGCCTGGCGGAGCTCCATCGCGAGAGTCCTTCCATCGCGCGGCTCGAGCTGGAGGTCGAGAAGGCGCTCACCCACAAGTCGATGGCTCCCGATGCAGAAGGGATCCAGGCGGGCGCCAGCAATGCTGCACTGGTTCAGGCATCCGTCCCTCAATCCGCTCCTGTCTCCAAGGAGGATGCCGCCTCACCAAGGACAGAAAAGCAGCGGCGCAAGCAAGCTCGAGAGGAGCGTCGCATGATGAAGGCGGCCCTGCGCCCGGCCTAGGGCCAGGCGAATCCCTACCTTCGCCCCCTGCGTCTGCGGTCTTTCTGGGCCTCCCGGTCCTTCGACGGCGGCTTTGGCACGAGTGGGACCGGATGGATGAGCCAGGGCCAGGAGCGGCGGATGCCCAACTCCGGGATGACGATGTCCTCACGATCCGCGTCGCCGACTTCGATGGAGACCCCGTGGAATACGCGGCCTGCCGGTGTGACCTCGTAGCGCCCGGCCCGCAAGACGATGGGTTCCTGGAATCGGCCTGAGGCGTCGAGCCGGACGCTGGGTGGGGTGAGCTTGGAGATGTCCCTGAGCTCCACGACGTTGTCTTCGGCGTCGAGCCAGTTGCCCTTGGCGTCGAGGCGGACGAACCGGATCGTGCGCAGCTTTCCGGGCTTGTCCAAACGACCGTTGACGAACACGCCGTCGGTCATCTGCAGGTTGAGCGGGGGGGGCTTGCCATCTCGGACCACCACGTCGAGCCGGCAGCGGCTGGGGCCTGGCCCACGGCCGACGATGACGTAGTTCCCGTCTCGCACGTCCTGGACGCGGAACCGGCCCTGCTTGTCGGTGTGTGCCGTGTACTGCCGTTCGCCTGCGACCTGTCTGAGCTCGAGCCGGACGCCTTCGGCTACACTGCCGTCGGACAGCTGCACTGTGCCTTCGAGGGTCGGTTGCGCGGGGTCGGCCGGCCCGGCTCCCACGGGCTCCGCCGCCGCAGGGTCCGTCCCCGCCTCGGCCTTCGTTGCCAGGTACACAAAAGCCGCCGCCGTGCTGTCGACCACCACATCGGGGACTTGTGAGCCATCATGCAGGAGGCGCTTGACCAGGTCCTCCTTGGGATGGCTGCCCCCGAGGGTGCGGATGGCGCGCACGCCGTAGCGGCCCTGGGGCAGCAGCGCGTGGCCGAATCCGCCGGTCTCGTCGGGGGTCGCAAACGCCATGGCGGCAGGTAGGGCGCGGTGTGTGTCCATGGGTCGCATCTGGACCGTCCACTCGCCGGGCACGGGGGTGTCGGTCAGCCGGCCAGCAATGCGTCCGGGCAGGCGCAGGCGCAGTTGCCACCGGGCTCCGTCCATGAGCTCCGCGGTGCGGTGGGCGATGCCGTGGACCGGGTGTGTGGCGGTGACGGTCACGCTCTGGCCGACCAGCCCGTCCATGGTGACCTCGCCCTCTGCGTCGGTCTCACCGCATGCAAGGGTGATGCCCGCCAACGGTCCCCCTGGCTTCAAGCTCTGCGCGAACACCTGGGCGCCCCTGACCGGCTCGAACTTCCCGTTCTGTACCTGGACCGTCAGGCTTCGCACCGGGTCCAGGTAGAGCACGTGTTCCTGGGACCGGTCGACCGTCAGGGAGAGGGCATGTGTCTCTTGCCCGGGCGTCTGAACCACGAGGGTGTAGCGGCCCGGCAATACCTCCTCGATTTGCCAGCGGCCGTCCGATCGCTGCCACAGGCGCTCCCCCAAGACCAGTGCGTCCATCAAGCCCCGTCGAACGTGTGCCAGCGGGCGGTGCCCGGGGACGAGGGTGATCTCGGGGCGTCCCAACGTCTCGTGCCTGCGGCTCACCAGGCGAAACGCGACCTGGTGACGTGGTGGCAGCAGCACGGTCATGAAGCCGCGGACCCCATGCTCCCGAACGATCCAAGGATCGCCCGGACCGGCACGCACAGCCAGGTAGGCCCGGTCCGTGGTGATGCCCGGGACCTTGAAGCTGCCCTCGCTGTCGGTGTGAACACCCGGCAGTGCGAAGTGCACCGGCGAGTCGTTGGGTGCGGTGGGGGCGACAAACACCTCGGCGTCTGGGAGCGGCATGCCATGGCTGTCGAACACCTGGCCCTGCGCGATGGCCGCGGGAGCAAGCTCCACGACGCCCACATCGAGGACACTTCGCGGGTCGACGGTAACTTCGTCGATGACCGTCACGTGGCCGCCCTTGGTCACCACCAGCGTGGTCTTGCTGCGGCTGGCCCGCAGGCCGGACAGCTCGAAGCGACCGTCGGTTTGAGTCTCCACCTCGACGAACGGCCAGAGGTCCGAGACCTCATCGAGCCACGCCGGGCGTTGCAGCACGGTGCGGTCTTCCGGCGTCTCCGCCAGGGCCAGGAGCCGGTGCCAGGAGTCCGCGACCTCGGCGGCGGTGTCAGGGCCCCGGGCGTAGACCACGCGCGTTGCGTCCAGGAGTTGCCACAGGGGGTAGTCCTCTAGAAACCCGGGTGCAACGTCGATGGCCCGCACCCGTGCTCCGGCCAGGCCGTGGCCCCGGGCGTCGACGACGCGGCCGGTGATGCCGGTGGTACGGGGAAGCACGAGGTCTCCCACGTCGACGGGCTGGCCGGGCTTCGGTGTCGCGGTGACGTAGCGCAGGCGCCGACCCCAGCTCACCACGAACAGGGACTCTGGCCAGCTCCCCTCGATGACAAACCTCCCCTCCCTGTCCGTGTTGGCGCGACCGACGACCGGCTCCACGGGGGCGGTCCGGCGCGGCGAGTAGTCGGTCGTCGCCCCAGCCAGGAGATCCGGCGCCAGCCGGAACATGACCACCGGTTGGTCGCGCAACGGCCTGCCCACGGGGTCGAGGACGCGGCCATGGAAACAGGCAATCGGCGCTGGCGGCGTTCTCGCTGGCTCTACCCGGGCGACGGTTTGTCTCTCGAGTGCGGGCTTCGGGGATGGCGCCTGTTGGAACACGACCCGCTGCCGGTCCGGGTCGCCGATGCCCCCGTCGTCGAAAGCCAGCCATGCGCCCACGCCGACCACCACGACCACTCCCGCCGCGAGCAGGGGCTTGACCCCGCTGCCGGATCCAGAAACCAGGGCCGGGGTGGCTCCGGCCGCAGCCGCATCGGAAGGCCGCACCAGGGACAGGAGCGCGAGACCCCAACTGCGCCGGTCCCCGTAATCGTCGTCCAAGCCCTCCCGTAGCTTCGCCAGGGCTCGGGTCAGGCGCGAGCGCACCGTGTTGAGCGGAATGCCCAGGCGCTCCGCAATCTTGCGGGGCGGCAGGCCCTCGAAGAATCGCAACAGCACGACGTCCCGGAACACCTCGGGCAGATGATTGACTCGCGCAGTCAGCCGCGCCTGCAGTTCGGCACGCTCGGCAAGATCGGCGGTCGAAGCGGTTGCCGCGGGCCGCGCTGCCTGGACCTCGCGATAGCGGCGGCGGGCCTCGGTGCGCCGGCCCATCGCAGTCACGTTGCGTACCACCCCCTTCAGCCAGGCACCGAGGGAGACCCTTGGCCGGGGGGGGCTGCGCAACGCGGTGTGCCACACATCCTGCACGACATCGTCCGCGTGGTGCGGGTCGAGGACGAGACGGGCAGCGAGCGCCCGCACCCACCCGCTGTGGGCGAGGAGCTCTGCCGGATCGAGCCCGGGTGAGCCCTTCCCCTCGGGGCCTTGCTTGTCTGCCATCACCTACCGGTTGCCGCGCGACCCGAAAACGACCCGCAAACGTCAGGCTTTTTGGGCGCTTCACCGGCGCCATGGCACGCGTGCCTCATGGTGGGGAGGGTAGCAGATCCGTGTCCGTCGGGTCAGCGGTCGAGGCGGTCCTGGCGATCCTGGCGATGATCCGAGCCGGCTCCTTCATCATGTCGCCGGCAGGGAAGCGGTCGAACCAGAAGTCACAGAGCTGCGTGCAACCGTGCTCGCCGACGCCGGGGCCGATGGATCAGTTTTTCGGGGCCTCCTGTTTGCCCGGCATGTCCCGGGGCCTAGCGTTTGGGCTCGCCCCGCCCGATAGGGCTGCGTCTGATTCTCCCCCACTCCGACGAGGAAGCTCGCATGACAGAAGGAAAACGACCCGGTGGCCTGACAGCGTTGGCCGTCTTGAATTTCGTGTTCGGTGGATTCAACGGCCTTGGGGTCCTCGGCCTCCTGGCGGTCTTGGCGCTGGTCACGGGCGCTCAGGCGGCTGGCGACTCGGGGGCTGAGGGGGCCAAGAAGATCTCGGAGGCTCTCAAGGATATGCCGATGGGTGTCTTCTACTTCGCGCTGGCGTTGGCCGTCGTGAACACCATCCTGCTCATCGCGTCGGGTGTTGGCTACATCCAGCAGAAGAAGTTCCTGGGCCGCACGCTGGGCAATTGCTACGGCGGACTCGCCGTGATCGCTGCGCTGGTCAGCGGTCTCATGCTCAAGCCGGAAGCCGGAGGAGGCTTTGGAATCGGAGCCATCATCGGTCTGATCTATCCGGTGTTGACGCTGATCCTCCTGAACAGCACGTTCAAAGAGGATTTCGTACGCTGATCCTGCGCGCCTCGCACGCTGACGAGGGATGCCGCTCAACCGCCGTCATGTCTGGCTGATCGCCCGATACTCGAACCGCTATGCCATACGCGGCGGCGTCGGCCTGGTGTTTCTCTTTGTCGCGTTGCTGTTTGGCCTGATCGTCGCCAACGCGTTCCTGCAACCGGTGGAACAGATCACGCGGGAGGCCGCGGCACAGGGCTCACCCCTGGAGCCCAAGCAGGTCGTCGACCAGATGGTCAGCTACGCCAAGAAGCCCGTCGCATGGGTGTTGGGCAGCTCCGACATCGACAAGATCGAGGACCGTGAAGCGAGGGATAAGGCGCGGAAGGCCCTCGACGAGTGGGTCCACGTGCTGCTCGAGGAACGCCCGGCCCTGCTCTCGGGCATCGTCCTCGTCATTCTCTGGGGCTGGCCGTTCCTCGTGGTCATGGGCGCCTTCAACATGTTCTCCGGGGACATCCAGAGCAAGGGTCTGCGCTTTCAGCTGGTGCGCGCGGACCGCACCAGCATCTACTGGGGCCGCGTGGTCGGCAGCGTCCTGGCGTTTGCTGTGGTGCTGTTCGTCCTGCTGGCCACGATCACGGTCTACATGGGCTTGCGGCTTGCGATCTACTCCTGGGGGCAGCTTCTGGGCACGGCTGCCCTGGGCCTCCTGGCCCTGATCGTTGTCTCCGTGCCGTACCTCGCGCTGGGAGCCTGGATCTCCGTGGCTCTGGACTCGCCGTTTGCATCCCTGACAATCAGCTCGCTGGTGGTCGGAGGCGTTCCCCTGGTGGCGATGTTGGCCGGCTTCCAGTGGGAGGCGGCTCGCTCCGTCAAGTACCTGCTCCCCTGGGGCTACCAGCAGCGCCTGTTCCACGGCGACCCCAGCCAGGTCCTGCTGGCCGTGCTGCTCTGCCTTGTCCACGCCGGTGCCTTCCTCTGGCTGGGTCACCGGCTCTTCCTCAAGAGAGATCTCTAGGTCCCGGGCATGACCGAGTTGGCGCGACACGACACCATCGGCACGAAGGCAACGGGCCTGGCCATGCAGATCGAGGGCCTGAGCAAGTCGTTCGGGCCGGTCAAGGCCCTGGACAACGTCTCGTTCGATGTGGCCCGTGGCTCCATCTGCGGCCTTCTGGGGCCCAACGGGGCCGGCAAGACCACGCTGTTCTCCATCGTGGCCAGCTTCCTGAACCGGGATGCCGGCACCATCCGGGTCCTCGACACCGACGTGGACCACATCTCGGAGCTGCAGGGGCGCCTGTCCATCCTGCCCCAGGATGCGTTGTTCCAGCAGAACGTGCCGATCCTGGACCAACTCGTGTTCTTCAGGATGCTGGACGGCAGCGAGCGCGAGGCGGCGGAAGCGGAGGTGAAGGCCACGCTGATCAAGGTGGGTCTCGGCGAGTACCTGACACGCGGCGTGCGGGCGCTGTCCCACGGCATGCTCAAGCGCATGGGAATCGCCCAGGCGTTCCTCGGCGAGCCCGACGTGGTTCTTCTGGATGAGCCTACCTCGGGGCTCGACCCTCAGAACGCCAAGCACATCCGCATGCTCATCAAGGACATGGTGGCCAACCGCCACGCCACGGTCATGATCAGCTCCCACAACCTG
>QJVU01000586.1 GCA_003235605.1 Planctomycetota bacterium
CGTCCAGGACCATCACCAGCTGTGGATCCAGCTTGACGACCTCCGTCAGCATCGTAGCCATCGTCGAGGTGATGCCTGAGCCGGCTTCACCGGTGACGAGCACCAAGCCCGCGCCACAATCCAGGCAGCTCAAGACGTCATCGCTCAACCCGGCCTCGGATGGGGAGCGCACGTGCGCCGGCTGAAGACGCACGACCACGCAGACTCCGTCGAAGTGCCGGAACGCCATGATCCTGCCCCCGCCCAAGTGCGGAACGCGCAGCTCCCGGGTGATCGATTTGCGGTCCGCCAGCACGGCGATGGCGTCGCGTCCCACGTACTCGCGCACGAACTCCCAGACCTCAGCTGGATCGGGGGCATCCTCCTCGAGTTCTCGGAGCTGGCCCGCGACGCGTACCATCGTCGAGCGGCCCTCGCTCAAGATCAGCTCCGTAGCCCCGGCAGCTACGGCAGCCGCAAAGAACCGCTCGCAGCCTTGGCCCCTGACGGGCACCAGAGGAGGAATAATGGACCGGCGCTCCTCTTGCAGCTGAAGGATGTCGTTCAGCTCCTTCGCGCGGATGATGTTCTGCTCCACGAGGATCTGGCCGAGGGGACGGGACCCCCCCGTCAGCGCCTGGATCTCCAGGCACCTCTCGAGGTCTTCCTCCCGGACCATCTTGCCCTCCAAGAGGAGGGTTCCCAGACGGGTAGTGTCGATGCTCAAAGTACTTCCCGCATTGTGAGGGCTGCGCGTTCTGCATCGGCACCACGAGGACATGGCTTGATCCCAACCTGAGAACTCACGGAGCACCCCGTGGCCGCCGTGGTCACAGCGTCACCCCGCGCTACCCGGAAACCGTCCGGCGGCCTCCGGGAGCGGATTCCCCATGGACCCGGGGGGCCCGTTGGCGGCCCTCCAGGAAAGCCGGCCCACCCTCTTCCCGCCTTGCCAAGGGCTGTTACAATTCGCCTGCACCGGCCGCTTGGCGGCGACCTTGGACCCGATAGCCCCCGCCACCCCCGTGACCTCGAGCAAGTCTGCCCCCAGACCCAAGAAGACCGACACCGATGCCGTAGAGCGCGTCCCTCGCGCCGTCAGCGGCTTCAATGATGACGACGTGTTGTTGAGCGGTGGATCGATCCGAGGTCAGGGCTTCGGACGCTGCGGCGGCCGAGTGCTCGGGAGTCGCTTGGAGCAACAGGTATGCGACCTGTTGTCGCGCCAGGGGATCACCCACAGCCACTCGCCAAGGCACTTCGAGGTACAGTTGACCGATTCGTCGGTGGCGGCCTACGCGCCGATGATCGTGCTACGAGGGCGGGGCCGGGGCGGCAAGACGGTCGTGATCGAGTGCGCAGAGGAACTCGACAACGGCGTGCTCACCAAGATAAAGGCCTTCCGGGAGAAGTACGGTCCGGAGTTCTACCTGATCTTCGTAGCACCAGAGGACATCGTGGACCTGATTCCGCGGGCCTGCTACGACGAGCACAGCACGACCACGGACATGGGAACCCTGATCAACCG
The DNA here is from genome assembly GCA_003235605.1 of Planctomycetota bacterium. The sequence goes on from QJVU01000586.1 coordinate 1,508, forward strand.
GTTGGCCGACTGATGGCCGGCCGGGGTCAGCGCCGGTCCACCAAACCCCCGGGCAACCCCGCACTTCCCCAACTTCTCGCGGCGCTACCCTTGGTGACACCGGGTGGTGTCGCTATGGTTCCCCGCCCGCATTCCCGCCTCACGTCCCGTTCCCCGGAGCTTCCATCGATACGTTGGCCGCCAGCAACCTCTCGGAGCTAGCCCGTTCTGGGCAGACAGGAGCCTTGGATCAGGCTTGGTCTGAGGCACTGTCCGAGCCAGGGCACGTAGACCAGCTCATCGAGTGCATCCAGATTCTCTGTGATCGGGACATGGCGACAAAGGCGCTGTCCCTGGCTGCACCCATGGTGGATGCGCTCGCGGAGAATGGCCGCAGCGACGATGCCAGGCTGCTGGCGACGGCGGTCGTGCAGACACGTGCGCACAACGACAAGCTGGCGCAGCGGCTCTGCCAGCTGATCGAGGAACAAGACTCCAACCAGGAGTGGTATCCGGTAGTCAAGGAACTCGCGCAGTTCAGCACGGACGCCGTCACCGAGCAATCCATAGCGGCCTACGATCGTTACCGCAAGTACACTACGGGGCACGTCGTGTACCACCGCGCCGGTTGGGGGGAAGGCGTCATCGAAGAGTTTCGCACCGAAACCCGGGAGCTGAGGATTCGGTTCGCTCAAGGCGGCACTCGCGAGGTGCCCATGCGCACCGCCATCGACAGCATGGTACCCCTCGATCCCTCGGATCTTCGTAGCATGCGCATGGTCAACGTGCAGGAGCTCGATCGTCTTGCCAAGGAGGATCCCTCGCTGCTGATCCGCAAAGCCGCCAAGATCTATCGCGGCAAGATCAACAGCACCAAGCTGAAGGCAGAGCTGTCGCCTTCGGTCATCCCGAAGGCCAAGTGGGCCAGCTTCTGGAAGCGCGCCAAGGCAGCGGCAGCGCACGATCCATGGCTCCAGGTCGAAGGTAGCACCGCAAGGCCGGTGTTCGTGCTCCGCGACAAGCCGTTGAGTCTGGGCGAGGAAGCACGGCGAGCCATGTTCCACGCCAACGACCTTGGCGAAGCGATCACCACCTGCCGGGACTACCTTGCCCGAAGCCACGATGACGAGGCTCGCAATACCATCCTCGATGTCGCTCAGCAGCAGGTCGAGGCAGCCCTGGGCCCCTCGGGAACTGCCCGGGCCAAGGATGCGGCCCAAGTCCTCGACGGCATCCTGCTGCTCAACGAGCATGGCCGTCAGACCTCGGTGTCGGCGGCGGAGGAACTCCTGGTGCTGTTGGTCTCCAAGGATGGTGAGCTCGAGCCGGGCAACTTGGATCGCCTTCCGCAAGCATCGCGGGAGCATGTGGTGCAGCTCCTACCGAAGGCTCTTGGTGAGGGCTGGGCGGAGACCTGCGTGCCGCGTCTGACCGAGTTTCCTGACAGCGTGGTCGAGGGGCTGGTGGAGGCCTT
>QJVU01000761.1 GCA_003235605.1 Planctomycetota bacterium
TTCGTGCGTGTGGGGGTGGATCCGGTGCTGATCGCCTCGATCTCGGCTCCGTCCGCTTTCTTCCAGAACTATGCGGGCACCCTGGATGCCAACGGCAAGGGGTCGGCGATCCTGACGGTTCCCAACGACCCTGCCCTGGTCGGCGTCAAGGCCTACACCGTCTTCGTCGTCACAGACCCGAAGGCCCGCTCGGGCCTGGGCATGATCTCCAACACCGTCCAGGTCGAAGTCGGCTCCTGACGCGACCCCTTGTCTCTCCGCCCTGGGCCCTGGACAATCCACAGCCCCACCGCCTAGACGCCTCTCGGACGCGCTGACCGCTGCCCCCGCGCGAACCAGGACTGCCCTGCGCCTGGCCTGTTCTCATACTGGCCGGTTATCACACGGGAGCAACCAACGTGATCACGTCCCACGGCGCATACCGCGCACACCGCGTCTTTGCCTTCGGCGTCTGCATGGTCGTCCTCGGGTCCGTGGTCCTGGCGCAGGCCCGCTCCTGGACCCATCCCGATGGCACCAGCCACTGGTACGAGGCCGTGGCCGTACCCGCCGGCATCACGTGGAGCGAGGCCAACCGCGCCGCCGCCACCGCCGGTGGCCACCTCGCTACCATCACATCGAGCGAGGAGAACACCGCGGTTGTGGCGGTGATACAGGACACGTCCTTGTGGTCCGGGCAGAACGGGCCATGGATTGGCGGTGTAAGGTCTTCGGCAACGCCCAATGCCTGGGGCTGGGGTGAGCTGGATCCGTTCGCCTTTGCCGCATGGGCGTCCGGCCACCCCGCGAGCAGCGCAGGCTTCGACCGGATCCACTACGGAGGATCCGCTTCCACGTCTGCGGGCACGTGGGCCAGCGCGCCAGCTGCCAGCAAGAACCCGGGCTTCGTCATCGAGTACGCCGGCCCCACGGTGCCACGCACCATGGGCCTCTTGCGCCGGGACCCGGGATCGTTCGATGGCTACACGCTGTTCAGCCCGCTGCCCTCGAGGAAGACCTACCTCCTGGACCCGCGGGGCCGCGCCGTCAACACCTGGACCAGTTCGTACCTTCCCGGGATGGTCGCCTACCTGCTGCCGAACGGCAGCCTGCTGCGTTCGGGCAGCATCGGCAGCCAGGTGTTCACGGTGGGCGGCAACGGAGGGATCGTCGAGAAGTTCGACTGGCAGGGCAACCTGGTCTGGCAGTTCCAGCACTCCAGTGAAACGTACTGCCTCCACCATGACATCGAGCAGCTCCCCAACGGCAACGTCCTCATGATCGCCTGGGAGCTCAAGACCAAGGCCGAGGCGATCTCGGCCGGCCGCGATCCCAACCTCCTCACGGACGGTGGTGTCTGGTCCGAGAAGATCATCGAGGTCCAGGCGACCGGCAAGGACAGCGGCAGCGTCGTCTGGGAGTGGCACGTCTGGGATCACCTGATCCAGGACGTCGACCCCACCAAGGCCAACTACGGCGTCGTCGCCAAGCGCCCCGAGCGAATCGACTTGAACTACACCCTGGTGGACGGGAGACCCGACTGGCTGCACGCCAACGCAGTGGCCTACAACCCCAAGCTCGACCAGATCATTCTGAGCGTCCGCTCCTTCTGTGAGATCTGGGTGATCGACCACGGCACGACGACCAAGGAAGCGGCGCAGAGCTCCGGCGGCAAGCGTGGCCGCGGCGGCGACCTGCTCTACCGATGGGGAAACGCCGCGGCCTACCGCGCCGGCGAACCCCATGAGCAGCTTCTCCTCTACCAACACGATGCCCACTGGATCGCGGAAGGCCTGCCCGGCGCCGGGAACATCCTCGTCTTCAACAACGGCACCGGCCGGGACTTCTCCTCGGTCGACGAGATCGTGCCGCCCTTGGATACCAACGGTACCTACCGCCTCACCAACGGTGTCTTCGGACCTACGGGGGCCAAGTGGTCGTACGTGTCCCCCACCCCGCGGGACTTCTTCTCGCAGTTCGTGTCCGGCGCGCAGCGTCTGCCGAACGGAAACACCCTCGTCTGCTGCGGAATGGACGGCCGGTTCTTCGAGGTGAAGGCGTCGGGCAAGACCGTCTGGGAGTACGTGAACCCGGACTCCACGAGAGGCATCTCCCGGCAGGGCGACACACCCGGCGGGAACGCAGTGTTCCGCGCGCCGCGCTACGCGGCCGACTACCCGGGGCTGAAGGGTAGGACCCTGACCACGGGAGAGCCCATCGAGAAGCACGCAGTCGTCCTTCTCGTCGAAGGTTCCACGCTCCCACACCGGGTCCAGCCGGGCACGGCAGTGAAGCTCTCCCTGCGGGCCGGCAACCACCCCGGACGCGGGTACATGGTCGCTACTTCGGCGACGTCTGGCCTGCTCCAACTCGACTACCGCTTTCTGCGCATGGGTTGGGACCCGATCCTGGCTGCCTCGATCTGGCAGGCGGCGCCAACGGTGTTCCAGAACTACGCCGGTTTCCTCGACGCCAAGGGGCTGGGGAACGCCACCCTGGCAATTCCGGACTTCCCGGCCCTGGTGGGCGTCAAGCTTCAGAGTGCCTTCCTGGTACACGATCCCAAGGCCCGCTCCACGCTGGGCATGATCTCGAACACCGTCGTGGTGGAGATCGGGACCGGTTTCTGACCCTTGCCCAGCGGCGCCGCCTGCTGGAGAATCGCCGCCCTCTGCCGATTCGTCTCTTGGACGCGGTGCGACGCCCCGCGGATGTCGCAGGCCCCGCGCGCTCTCAAGACACCCTGCATCAGCGACTCTGCTCCTCGGGAGCGAACATCATGACCACGTCCAACTGCGCCATTCGGCGCGTCCTGGCGGGCGCGTTCCTGGCGGGCCTTGTCTCCATGCCCACGGCGGCCCTGGCACAGGTCCGTTCCTGGAGCAGTTCCTACTCCCATCCCGACAAGACCACTCATTGGTTCGAAGCCGTGGCGGTGGCCGGGGGCGTTACCTGGGGCGAGGCCAACCGGGCCGCGGCGA
>QJVU01000411.1 GCA_003235605.1 Planctomycetota bacterium
GCCGGTGAAGGTCCCGCGTCCGAAATCGAAGTCGACACCATCCGAGGCCGCGCCGTCCACGTCCACCGCGACCAGTTCGAAGCTTGCGCGAACAATGTTCAGGGCATCCTCGGCGGTGTTGGCTACGAACCGGCAGTCTCGTAGCTTGGCGCGTCCCTCGTAGATGGTGACGCCGCCCGTCAGGTGCCAGTCCTCGAAGTCCACGCCCGACGTCCCGTGGACGTGGACGTGGGACCAGTCGGTCGTCGCATCGGAGGCAAGCACCGCCACACCCCGCCAGGGCCCAGGCACAGGTCCACCACGGCCGCGCAGCACAACCGGTCTGTCCGGGGCGCCACGGAACGCAGTGCCGCCCCGCACCACCAGGGCGCCGTCGGCCTCGAAGCGGAGGTCGGTTCCAGGCTCCAGCACGAGACGAACGCCTTCCGGCAGGGAGATCGTGCCGGTGACCTGCCAGGTGCCGGGCTTGCTCGTGACCGTGTTTGCAGCCGCGTCGTACTCCAGGAAGCCCTGGGAAAGCGCGGCGTCCAGGTCCGGAGCCGGTGTCGGCACCGTCCGGCGGGCAGGGAAGTACGGCGTGGGCTTCACCCACTGTCCGCCGCTGCTGCCTACAGCGGACACCAGCACCGGCTCCACCGGCGCCTCGGCGGAGAGTGGGATGCGGACACTCTCCGGCAACGCATCCAGGGGTGTGGCTGACAGCACTGCCAGGGGCGCTTCGCTGCGCGAGGTGGTCTCGCTGTCCCCACCGTGCGGATAGACAGCGACCGGAAACGGCGCCAGGTTGCGCAGCTCCAGGTAGCGCTCCGCGCCGTCCCTGATGACGTTTACCAGGACCAGATCCCGAGCCTCCAGCCGCGCGGGCGGGAACTGACGCCGCGGCTGTCTGCCGCGGATCTGCGGGTTGAAGTGGACGTTGACTGTCGGGTCCTGGTCGAGGGACGCTCGGGCCGTGGCTCTGAGGCCGGCGATGTCGACCGGCTTCAGGAACGGCCAGCAACGATGCAGGACGTCGATGTAGCGCTCTTGTCGGTCGGCCAGCTGCTCCGCCGGCAGGAACGCGGGGTCGCCTGCGGCGATCGCCTCGAGCGTGGCCTGGTAGTGTGCCCGGATCCCTGCGTCGCCAAGCAGCCGTGCATGAAGCGCCTCGGGGGTCATGCCGTCTGCCGAGATCAATTCGGCATCATAGGCAATCGGCTCCAAGCAAGAGGTGATCGGGTTGAAGTAGAAGCGGATGTTGTGCCACATCGCCGCGTGCCAGGCCCCCCATGTCTGCACAACCGCCAGAAAGCGCCCCATCGTCTTGGCATCGAACACTTGGGATGGCGCGAGGGAGCCCCGGGCGAACGCCCGGTAGAGACCCGTGGCCACACGCAGATTGTCGGCCAGCACCGGATTGCCCTCGATGCGCGATTCCCCGAACGGCGCGATGTTGGCGTGGAGATAGCTGTTGAAGGGGCTATCGAATCGGTCGTTGCTATCCTGGAACGCGAAGAAGCGCGAGTCGTCGAACTTCAGGATCACACTCTCGCGGCGATCCTGGGACTCGAGAAGTTCCTTGGAGAAGCTCTCCTCGATGGCCATTACACCCAGGTCGTCCCCGTTCAGGCTCACCCGGACGAACATGTAGCGCGGAGCAAGCACCCCGACGTGGCGCACATGGTCCAGGAACAGCGGCTCGGCGTGGTAGTCCCGGGCCATCGCCGGATGGAGGTTGAAGCGCCGCATTCCGAACAGGTGGTCCCCCCCTCGCACGTGAACCCGGAGCGACCAGGAGTCCTCGGCGAACTGGCGATCGACGATGTCGCCCTTGAGCCGGACCTTGACCCGGACGGCGCGATCCCGGAGCCGGATGACAGCAGGTCTGAAGTCGTCGGCCTTCTGGACGAGCAACCCGGTTGTCAGCGCTTCGGCCTTGCGTTCGCGCAGGAAGCTGAGGTGCCTGAACTTGATGTCCAGCGCCAACGCCGGCGCCTCGTTGCCCAGGGAGCCAATCCAGTTGAGGGCGGCGCGGGGGATCTCGGAGATCATCGTGCCGGTCCGGATGTTGTCCGCCTGCCTGATGCCGCCGCGGTACCCCAGGTCCAGCAAGCCCTCGCGCACGGCTCGCTTGATCGGCTCCCGGAAGACGAACATCGCACTCAGAGACACCAACCCTACCACCAGGAGGATCGGACATCGCAGTGAGGACTTGCGCCTGTGGGGGTCCGTCCTGAATTGGATCAGCATGAGCGAGGGCAGAAGACCTTTGTGTCGGGGCTTATGGATTGGGGCCCGTGCGAAGGGGCACGATGGGCAAAGGCCTGTGGGCAGACCGGTGAACTGGAGCCTATGAGTTGGCGCGCCAGAGTTGACGCCAATGAGTCTGCGCCTGTGTGCGGGAGGCGCACGGAAGCATACCCCGACACCAGCTTCCGTGACGAAGTCGCGGCCCGGCGACTTCTGCCGGAGTCACCCCCATGCCCCCTTGTGAACCAGGACTCCGAGCTTGCCGCCCGTGACGTTCTCGAGAGGGCTGGCTATGCCGGGGGACTGGACGGGTTCTCGGCAGCCGGAGCGGCCGTGACCTTCAGGAAGAACTCTTCCAGGCTGCCGCCCTCGGCGAGCGCTCTCGGCACCAGGCCCATGTCCAGGAGCCTGCGCAGCAGGTGTCCCAGCGCGGTGTCGAGATCCGCCCCGGTGGCGGTCAGGTCCAGGCCGAACTGGTAGTTGGCTCCGCGCTCGCCTTCCACCGACTTGACCTCGGCCAGGGCCATGACGCGATCTTGCTCCTCTGCGGTCAACTCCCGGGAGAACGTCATGCGCACGAAGCGGCCGCTCCTGGTGATCTCCTCCACCGAGCCATGGGCGACGAGCCTGCCCTTGTCCAGGATCGCCACGTGGTCGCAGAGCTCCTGGATCTCTTTCAGGTTGTGGGAGCTGATCATGACCGTGGCGTGGCGGTTGGCCACCATGTCC
>QJVU01000367.1 GCA_003235605.1 Planctomycetota bacterium
CCATGCCGAAGCGGAGTCGGGTCTGGCGGTGGGGCGGATCTGGGGGACGACCGGTCGCAGCCGGTTGGGAAAGAACACCACCAGCCCCACCAGCAGCACGAGGCTGATTGCCAGGAAGGTCACCAGGAAGGCGTTCAGGGACCCGGAGGTCTCCCCCCCCGACTCGGACTTGGCTGCATCGCTCGAGCCCGCGGCCTCGTCCTTGCCATCGCCCCGGCCCTTGGGTCCGTCTGCAGCTTGGCCCTTGGCATCGCCGTTTCGAGCGTTCCTTCGTTCACCCCCACCTTCACCCTCTCCTTCACCCTGTCGCTCACGCTCGTGTTCGCGCCCACGTTCCCCTTCATCCCCACGTGAGCCCTTGCTGTCCTTCCCTTCACCCTCGGGTACCGCCGCATCCAGTTCCTTGAGCAGACCATCCAGGCGCCCGCTGGCAGCGTCCAGGGCCTGGATCAACGCCGCCTTCGCCTCGCGGCTGCGCTGGTCCTGTTCCCGGAGGCGCGCGTCGATCTGATCCAACCGGGAACGCATGGCTTCCAGCTCGGCCTGCTCCTTCTGCGCCACCCCTACCGTCAACAACTGGGAGAGACGACGGACGTCAGTCACCACGGCGATCCACTGCTGGCGGTCCTGCTGCTGCTGCTCCACGACCTGGGCGAGGACGTCTCCAACGGGCTGGAACACCCCGCGCAGCTGTTCCTTGGAGACCGCCCCCGCTCCGTGCACGGGGCGGCCACCTTGTTGCAGCTGGTCCTGTATGGCGGCGAGCTTGTCGACGATCTGCTGCAGCTGCACCTGCTGAACCCGTTGCTGCTCGCCGGTGCGGCCGTCAGCGCACGCACAGGGGAGGAACGAGAACCACGGCAACAGCAGCCAGAGCCATGACGTCACCGACCCCGGGGTCCGCCTGGACGACGGGCGTTTCCAGCCGTGCATCCAGTCCATGCGATTGCTGCGCTTCGTGCGGTGGATGCAGTTCGTGCGATTGCTGCGCTTCGTGCGATGGATGCAGTTCATGCGATTGGTGCGCTTCATGCAATGGATGCAGTCATGCTGTCATGGGGTTCGTGCCGGCATTCGAGTTCGCGTAGACATGTGGCTGATGCAGTCCTCGGTCGCGCAGTCATGTCGTCCGCGCCGGCCACGGTCGTATCGTCTCTTCGATCTGGTCCCGGTTGCCAAAGGAAAGACGTCGCGGAGATGCGACAATGGCTCCGCTGATCACGCGAAGGTCGCGATCTCTGAGGCCGATGGTCACCTTGACCGGCGAAAGGGCTCGCTCGCACGTGTTCAGCAGGAGCACTGGAACCATCGCAAGGATCTCGGCCTGCACGTCGTGGCGCCGCAGTTGGAAGGCGCTCTCCGTCTCGTGGATGTAGCCGCCTCCGCTTCCCTCGCCGAGCCAGGAGGTCTTGAGCTCCCGTGGCAGCACCTCCAGCAGAGGTTCGGTCTTGCCGTCTGGCCGCCTCCAGACCAGCCGGTGTGGCAACGCCACGGTCAGGTAACCACGGATACGACCCCCGGGCGCCAGGGTCATCGCATCGGTGATGTGGACCAGGATGCGGTGCTCGGGAGCACGAGCGTGGAGCTCCAGACTCCCGGCCTTGGGAAGGCCAAGAATGTGGCGTTTCTCGTTCTTCCCCCGGTGCGTCAGCAGGCACAGCGCACCGCGCTCCTTGCGCAGCACCAGGTCCAGCGGCCCCTTGGTCACCCGCACGGTTTGCCCTTCCTCCGGATTCGGAAGCGACATCTGCAAGAGGCCGGAGTTCGAAGAGGGCTGGGTCAACTGGTGCTCGGCCGACAACCGGGGCTTGCCGCCAGAGGGCGAGTCTGCAGGTGGCGGATGCGGAAGTGGACTCTGGGTGCCGGGTTCTTGGTGCGCGGCGCGGTACACGATGCAAGAGCCTCGGGTCGGACGGTTCCAGGTACGTTGCTAACCATGACGACAGGCGTTGTGCACTTGCACGTGAGGAGGGATGCCGCCGCGGTTGCGCGGGGACAGTCTACCTCCGGGCCGACATCTCCACCACCGCGGGCCTGCGTACCGGATTTCCCTTGCCCGCAGCGAGACGATGCCTCTATAAGGTCCGGCCTGAGAAACTGACAGTCGGGGCGATTAGCTCAGTTGGCTAGAGCACTAGCTCGACAAGCTAGGGGTCACTGGTTCGAGTCCAGTATCGCCCACCAGCGTTACCAACGCCGAGGCCGCTGCTTGCGGCAACCCGCTTTGGGAAGGAGCGGTGCGGCACCTATCACGCTTGATGAGCGACTGTGGTCGGTGCCGTCCGGTCATCAAATGCTCTGGCCTGCGATATCTGGCCGTCGCGCGCTGCGCCCTTGCAGACTTCGGATGGGGCTCGCAAGATGCGGGCATGAAGTACGCCAAGACGGTCTGCTTGGCTGCGTTGCTCATTACGCTGATCGCGTGGTGGTGGTCCGCGACTGGCTGCGCCGCGACGGTGAGTTGGTTGAGCCGCGAGGACCGCGATTGGGCGTACGTCCAGCGCAGCCTTGGTGGGCTATCTCTGGGTGAGCCGCATCGCGCAGGCCAACGGGTAACGATCCCGCTGCTGTTGCACTTCGACCGGGCAACGCAGATCGACTCCGCGCTCCTCATCGCCGAGGTGCGAGCCTATCAGATCGGGGAGGAGATCCACTTGACCCTCGTCACGGCGTTGGCCGGCGGCAGCACCACCCCGGCGCCCCTCGAGGCAGATCTCCAGGGAGTGCCCCCTGGGGTCTATCGGATCTTCTACCACGACCCCGACGGATCCCTGCACGAGTTGGGGACGGTGTCGCTCTAGCGGGGACTCAGGCCTCCGCGTTTCATGTGCCACCCTCCCCCACCTGTCCAAGGACTTCGCCGATGTGATCCGCCTCATGCGCGCCACCGCGGCCAGACCATCGGAATGAACTTTGTTCAGCACAATAGTTTTCGCGGGTCCGGGACTCGGGGCTCC
>QJVU01000716.1 GCA_003235605.1 Planctomycetota bacterium
TCGCCGCCACCCGCGAGGTCCGCCCGGCAGGCCGTTATCAGCCCCTGGCGTCCCTGGCGCCCGAGGTTTCCCACCATCAGGAACGACGGCTCGAAGGGCAGAGAGCCCAGGACCTTGGCGTCAGCGGGACTTGTGGGAAGGAACATGCCCAGCACACCGCGGCCCGGCTGCAGGCCCCAGATCAGATCCACCGCCGGGCGGCCGCCGCTGACCTGCATGGTCGCGCCCAGGAGCGTCCCATGGGGGCCCACGAGGGCGGTCAGCTGCCGCGCTGCGGCGGGATTGTCCGAAAGCACGCTGACGTCCACCATCAGGTGGTAGGGAGCCTTGCGGAGCTTCGCGAGCAAGCTTGCGTGCACCCGTCCAGGCTCGGGAAGCTGACGGCCGTGGAACAACGGCGACTCCTGGGGTCGATCACCAAACACGTTGCCGGCGAGAAGACGGCTGCGCTGGCCAGCGGCGCCGAGCTGGCGGAATGCAGTTCCGTTGTTGAACCAGGCTTTCTCGAGACCTTCGAGGGCCTTCGTGTTCTTCGAGGTGACGAGGTTCTGGAGGTTCAGAGGGGCTGCAGAGTCCACGATCACCAGGAAGGCGCGATCGCCCTCGCCGTCGTGGTTGCGCGCGCCGAACACCTGGACCTGCAACGGCAGGCACTCCTCGCTCTGGTCTGCAACGAAACGCGAGAACTCGTCGTCGAAGCTGTCCGCCGGGATGCCGCGCTGGAGCAGCTGGATCAGCTTCTCCTGGAACTTGGCAAGTGGTCCGGACTTGACGTTCTCCACGCCCAGCGCCAGCGCGAGCTCCAGCTTCGGGCCATCTGTGAGACGTTCTTGGGCGGCGAGCGGGGCGTGGGCAAGGCCCAGACCCAGCAGGGCCAACAGAGCGGCATGCGCGGCGTGCGGTAGTGACAAGGTCCCTCTCCCCTTGTGAAACCCTGGGTGTCCCGATTCGCCGCCGCGATCCCTCGCGGTCTTTCGACACGGTGTCCTCAGGGACTGTAGTGACGAATCCGGCCCGGTTGTGCGAAATCACAACGGCCGATGCCTGCACGGAGGTTAGAATCGCCGCGGATCAGCGGGCAGATCAGCGGTTGGATCGACGCTGGGATCGGCGGTTCGGCGGTTTGTTCCAGGGGTTCCGGGCAATGCGCATCCTCCATACATCGGACTGGCATCTGGGCCACACGATGCAGGGCTTGCCACGGGACCACGAGCACACGGCTTTCCTGAAGTGGCTACGTCAGGTGCTTCTGGACCAACGGATCGACGTGCTGCTGCTCAGCGGTGACGTGTTCCACACCGCCAACCCATCTGCCCAGGCCACCAGCACCTGGTACGGTTTCCTGAGCGAGGTCGTGGGCGACAACAAGAGCCTGCAGGTCGTGGTCATCGCCGGCAACCACGACTCGCCCGCGCGGCTGCAGGCCCCCCACCCGATCCTGTCACCGATGCGGGTGCACGTCGTGGGCCAGCTACGCGGCACGGGCGGTGAGCTGGACATGGACCGCCTGGTGATCCCCCTCAAGGACCATGATGGCGCGGTCCGGGCGGTCTGCGCCGCGGTGCCGTTCCTCCGCCCGGAGGATCTGGGGACAGGGCTGGAGGTTGCCAGTGATCGGGACCATCTCGTCGACGGCGTGCGCGCTGTCTATGCCCAGGTGCTCGCCGCTGCCCGCAAGGGCCACGGCGGCCAGAGGTTGCCGATCGTGGCCCTGGGCCACTGCTACATGACAGGCGCTACCCTCTCGGAGTTCTCCGAGCGCAAGGTGTTGGGCGGCAACCAGCACGCGCTGCCGCTGGACATCTTCCCCGAAGACGTCGCCTACGTGGCTCTTGGGCACCTGCACCTGGCACAACCTGTCGGGGGGCGCGCCAACGTGCGCTACGCGGGTTCACCGATCCCCCTCTCCCTCGCAGAAGCACCGTACCGGCACCAGGTGTGCGTGGTCGAGCTTTCGCAGGCTGCGGCCCCCCGCATCGACTGCCTCCATGTTCCCAGGGCGGTGGACATCGTGCGGGTTCCAACCGCCGGTGCTGCCCCATTGCCCTGGGTGCTGGAGCGACTGCGCAAGCTGCCACCCCGTGACGAGTACCTGAACGACAACACCCGGCCCTACCTGGAGGTGGCAGTCAAGCTCGACAGTTCCCCCGGCGACCCCGAGCTGCGGGCTCGAGTCGAGGAAGCGCTGGCCGGCAGGGCACCGCCTCTGATCAAGCTCTCGGTTGTGCGCCCCCTGCGGGAGCGGACCTTGGCGGACGTGGCACCGGTGGAGACCCTTCACGACCTCACGCCGGACCAGGTGTTCCGAAGCCTGTACCGGAAGGCCTCTGCCGATGCCGATGCCGATGCCGATGGCGATCGCGATAGCGATGGCGATGGCGATGGCAAGGGCGATGGCAAGGGCGAGGGCGAGGGTGCGGCGGAACCCGGTAACGAGGCAGAGCCGCCACCGGCGTTGCTGGCAGCGTTCCACGAGCTGGTGGATGCGGTGAGCCAGGGTGGGCCAGAGGGGGGCAAGAGAGCGTGAGGGTCCTCGCCATTCGTGGGCGGAACCTGGCCAGCCTGGCTGGTCGCTTCGACATCGATCTGGAACACGGCATTCTGGAGCACGCCGGCCTCTACGCCATCACCGGTCCGGTGGGTGCCGGCAAGAGCACGCTGTTGGATGCGCTTTGCCTGGCCCTCTACGACCGCACCCCCCGCCTCGGCCACGGTGGCGTCCGCATCGGCCGGGCCAGCGACACCGAGGCGGAACGGCTGCGTGACCGGGACGTCCGCACGATCCTGAGGAGGGGGACTGCCGAGGGGTTTGCGGAGGTGAATTTCGTGGGTCGCGGCAGCGTGCGTTATCGCGCTCGCTGGTCCGTTCGCCACGCCTACGGTCGGGTCGACGGACGGATCCAGAAGCAGACGCTTCGGCTCATGGAGATCGATACCGGCAAGGTGATCGGCGCC
>QJVU01000587.1 GCA_003235605.1 Planctomycetota bacterium
CCATTGCCGATCAGATTCCTCCGGGCGCCCCGGTCAACGAAAAGATCGGCCGTGCCGACCAACTGCGGGCGGGTGCGCTCTCAGTGTTTCGGGAGTTCCTGATCCTGTACCCCGAAGACCCACTGGCGGAGGAAGTGTCCTTTGCCTGGGCTACTACCCTTGTGGAAGGTCAGAACCTCGAGGGTGCCCTGGCCGTTGCCGAAGCGGCTCTCGATCGCTACCCGAGATCGACGTTCGAGGACGAGTTGCTCTACACGGTGGGCTACGTGAACTTCGCCCTGGGCAAGCATCAGGAGGCGTTCAGGATCCTGCAGCGTGTGGCCAACGAGGAGTTCCCACTGCCAAGCGGTGGCCGTGGACCCAGCGAGAACCGGTATCATGCGATCTACTTGCAGGGGCAGATCCACCACGCGATGGGTGAGCCGGCGAAGGCCCTGGCAGAGTACAAGAAGGTCAAGGAACGGTTCTCGGATGCGGGCGAAGCCGAGGACTTCTTCCTGCGCAAGCGGCTCAATCTACCAGAAGTGAAGGCGTTCAATCTGGACGAAGAGGTCATCGTCCCGTTGAGCTACCGCAATGTTGTGGAAGCGGAGATTCAGGTGTATCGCGTGGACCTCATGCGCCTGTACATTCTCGAGAAGTCGCTCAATGACATACGAGGCATCCAGCTCTACGGGATCAAGCCTCATGCCCAGATGGAGGTGAAGCTGGGCGATGGCCGCGACTACCGCAGCAAAGAGAAGAACCTCGAGCTCTCACTTGAGGAGCCGGGCGCCTACCTTGTGGTGTGCCGCGGGGGAGATCTGCTCACGACGGGCATGGTCCTTCGCACGAACCTGAAGATCGAAGCCCAGGAGTTCCTCGACGTTGGACGACTGCGCATCAACATCAAGGACGACAAGGGTTGTGTGGGGAATGCTCACGTGAAGGTGATTGGTTCCGGTGACCAGAAGTTCCGAAGCGGCGACACCGACTTGCGCGGGATCTATGTCGCGGAGAACCTTGTCGGCCAGGCAACCGTGATCGTCAAGAAGGACGATCAGTACGCTTTCTTCAGGGGCAAGGGTATCAACCAACCGGGACACTACCGTCCTCCGGCCCGGAAACAGGCCCTGCCTGCGCAAAAGCCTCAGGCTCAGCGTGGCAACGCGCAGGAATTCGAGGCGTGGGGCAACAACTTCCAGTACAACGACCGAAACCGCGCCAAACAGATTCAGTGGTTGCAGCAGGAGGTCATGAACAAGCAGCAGAAGGGTGTGGAGGTCTACCGCACCAAGTAGTCTCCATCATTACTTCTTGTTGCCGTTGTCCTTGCCTGTCGGCTGGTCCTTGTCCTCGCCAGCTGGTCTGTCCTTGTCCTCGGGCTTTGCCCGGGCTTGGCGTTGCTTCTCGAGCCATGCTTTCCACCGCTCCGGATCAGCGCCCGGGTCCTCCCCGCTGATTTCACGGATGGCGTCGCGATAGGAATCCAGTATGACAGTACGGTGAGTAGTCACCGCCATGACCGTGACGTCCAGCACCGTGCCGCTCTGGATCACCCCGACTACGGGATTGGCGATCATCGCCGCCTGGGCCACCTCGACGTCGAAGTCGCGGACGTAGGACTGCTGCTGGATGACAGCCATGTGGCCGCGGGTGGCACCTCCGGGCAGGCCTTCGCGGCGCAGGTTGGCCCCGGCGTTGGGGCCAGCTGCCACGAGCAGGGGCAATGCCGCTGGATCCTTCAGACGGCCGAAAGCCTCCGCCGCGCGGATGCGGAAACGGCCATTGTTGTGCTCCAGAATCGGCGCCAGGTAGTGAATCGCGTGAAGGCCCCGCTGGTTCTCCCTGGCGATGTCGATGGCGGCCTTGCGCACCGACTGGCGTCCGTCCAGGATCGCAGTGCGATAGACGAAACGCTCGTTGCTGGAGAGCTTGTCGGGGTCGAAGTCGCGTCGTGCTAGGGCCCGGATGGCCAGCGTGCGGTGGTTGGGACTCGCGGCGCGCCGCGCCCGTATACGCAGGGCCTTGTCGAACTCAGGCGCGGGTCCTCGCACGAGTAGCTCCTCGATCGCCGCTGCCTTTGCCCTGGGAACGTGACCACGAATGAGGTAGAGCAACTCGCGAACCTTGACGTCGTCTCGCTGCTCGCGCCACTTCTGTGGCAGCAGTTCTGGTTCCAGGGTCGCCATGAAGTCGCGTATTCGTCTCATGATCGCGTCGCTGTTCCCACCCAGGTGCAGCGCTGCATCCAGGTGTTGCCAAAGCTCGCGCTCGAGCCCCCAGCTACGGGCCTGCTTTGCCAACTCCAGCTGACCATGCGCGCTGCCACCGGCGCCACGGCTGGCGATATCCATGAGTTCCTCGCGAAGCTCTTCGTCCTTGCGGATCCGGACGACGTCCGACATTGGCACGCGAACAGCGCCATCGCGGGTCTTGACCAGGAGGGTGTTGCCCAACTTGCGGGTGCTGCCTATCAGCACCCGGCCATCCTTGAGTCGGACCTCGTCGGCAGCCAGCGGCAGGGGAAGAAGTGCGGCGAACACTGCAGTCAGGAGAACTCGCGTCATGACGGTTCCTGTGTTTCCTTCTGTTCCTTCGTTGCTTGGGGCAGCTTGAGTCCGGGTTTGCCTGTGCCTTCGTGGCATGAACTTTGAGAGCGCGCTAGCATGCGACTGTGGCGTGCGGGCCGATCCGGACGCCAAGGACCAAGCATGAAGCATACCGGTGCGAAACCGCTCGCGTGGCCGGGCCTGGCGCTGCTCCTGGGGCCGTTGCAGGGACTCCCCGGGTTCGTCGCCCAGGATCCGCAATCACCTCAACCCCCCACAGTACGAGAACTTCTGGACAGGGTGCGCACTCGCGAGAAGAGCGTCAAGAGCGTTGAGATCGAGTTCTCGGTTCGGGACCGGCTCCCCAACGACGTCCGCTTCGAGAGCCGCGGTACCCTCCGTGTCCTGCGCGGGACACACTTT
>QJVU01000252.1 GCA_003235605.1 Planctomycetota bacterium
GGCAGGAAGACCTTGTAGAGGCCGTAGCCGAGGACCATCACGCCGGTCAGGATGCGGACCAGCCAGGGCGCCGCGAACACCGGGTTCTGGAGGCTCGCCGCCCGGAAGCCCTGGGGCGGCAGCAGTTCCTGCAGGTGGAAGTAGAGACCGAGGCTCACGGCGAGGGGCACCACCACCGCCAGCAGCAGCGCCAGAGCCTGCTGTCGGAGGGTCGCTCCCCGGCTCAGGGCATACAGAGGTGTGAACACCGCCCAGGCAAAGGCGCTTTCCTTCGAGCCGCAGGCAGCGAACAACAGCAGGCCGGAAGACAACAGCATCAGGTAGCGCCGGCTCGAGGAACACCGAAGCGCCGAGACGTAGAGCAGCAGGGAACCGGCACCACACACATAGGCCAACACCTCCGCCCGTCCCACGACGGAGATCACCGGGTCCGAGCGCAGGGCATGCAGGCCGAACACCGCGGCTGCCAGCAGCGCCGGCAGGCCAGAACCGATCAAGCCGGCAACCATGCGCCAGGTCAGCACCACGCCTGCCAGGTGCAGCAGGACGCCCACCACGTGGTGCGGTGCAGCAGGGCAGTCGGAGCCTTCGGGCCCAGCGCCCGGGTCCCCGAACAACCTGTGCACCAAGGCAAAGCTCAGCACCGTGATCGGCCGGTAGCCCCGCCCGCCCTCGCCGCAGCCATGGCCATAGTGCCTCTGGAAGTAGAGCTCCAGGGGCTGCACCTCCCCCACCATGAAGTTGGGCTCGGCATTGCTGTTCGGCGCCATCACGAAGATCCGGTCGTCGTAGGTGAAGTCGTCCCAGCAGGAGCGAGCGTAGGCCGCCAACGTGGCGAGCAGGGTGGCCGCCAGGGCCCACCGGTAGCGGCCTTCAGCGGCCATGGCGCACGCGGGCGTCGAGATCGGCGAACTCCTGACGAGCCTCCGCGGGGAGCTTCGGGAGCAGGGGTACCATGCGTCGCAGGATGTTGCCTGCCCGCTCGACGTCGCCAAGGGCAAAGGCCGCTCGCCCGAAGCACAGCCACTGCTGCCAGCGTGCCGCGACGTCCGGCAGGTGTGGCAGCCCGCGCTCGAAGTAGACCACCGCCTGGGGGAAACGACCGCGGCGGAACTCCAGGAGGCCCCGCTGGACGTCCAGGAATGGTCGGCTTCCAAGCCTGCCCTCGGCCTCCTCGATCAGCCGTCGGACCTCGTCGTCGCGATCCTCGGCGATCGCGGTGCGCATCAGCCGCTCCCAGGCCTTGGTGTATCCAGGCACGTCCCTGGTCAGCTCCCGCCAGACCCGCACCGCCTCCTCATGTCGGCCGGCATAGAAGTACAGCGTGCCCAGGTCCATCTTGATGTCCGGCTCCCGATCGTTCCCCTCGAGAGCCTTCAGGAAGTACTTCTCGGCTTCGTCGTACTCCTTGCGCTGGACCCGGATCATCGCCAGCTGGCGGTACATGTTATGGATGTACTCTCCCCGATCGTGGTGCGAGGTCCGGATGCCCTTCCACAGCCACTCCTCCGCCGTCCGCAGGTTGCGCTCCCGCTCTCCCGGGTCGCTGGCCCGGATCGCCTGGTCGTAGTAGTAGGCTGCCATGTCGTTCAGGGGCAGCGGCAGCCGTGGGTTGAGCCCGTGGGCCTGGTCCAGGTGGGCCTTCCACTGGCGGCGAGCCTCGCTGGCCGCGGGCTCGGGAACGGATTGGCTCCGCTGCCGGCAGACCGCGGCGGCCGCCATGTGCATGGAGACCGAGTTCGGCTGCTTCCTCGCATCGGTCGTGAACAGCGTGTCGTTGTCCTGCCAGTCGTGACACCGCTGCACGATCACCACCGCGCTGGCGACAAGCCAGAGCAGCAACAGGACGCCGCCAGGCAACCGCCACCTGGAGCGGCGCAGCTTGTCGGTGGACCACGAAAGCAAGAGGCACAGGCCCAGGATCGGCGTGTAGTAGAGGCGTTCTCCGAAGACGGTTTCGATGGGCAGCGGGATGTTGGAGACGGGAAAGGTGAAGCCCAGAAAGGCGGCCATCGCAAGGAACAGGAGGGGGTGGCGGCGCCCCCACCAGAGCCCGCCGACGAGAATCGCTCCCAGCACGAGGAACGACAACAGCCATCTCGGATCGCCAAGACCCTGCACCGGGCGGAACACCTCGGCGCCATAGTCGCAGACAACGTGGAAAGGCAGCAGCACCTTGTAGAGACCAAAGCCCAGGATCATGACGCCGCTGAGGGAGCGTTCCAGGAACGGCAGCCGGAACAGGGGGTTGGCCTGATAGGAGGCTGCGAACTGCCGGTGGGTCGGGTCGGCAGCGAGGTCCACCAGCACCTGCTCCCGCAGCCAGAACCACAGAAGCAGCGGCACCACCAGCGCCAGGAGCGCGACCAGCTGTGCGCGCGGGCCGCGCAGGTCGAGTCCCTGCCACCCCAGCGCCAGCGTGGCCAGCGGGATGAACACCCCCCAGGATACAGCGTTCTCCTTGGAGGAGAACGCCAGGAAAGCGCATAGACCCGCCGGCACCAGGAGCCAGAGAGGTCGATGGGGACGCAGCGCCGCCACGTAGAACAGCAGCGCAACGGCACCGAACAAGAAGCCCAGGATCTCGGCACGTCCCACCATGGAGATCACCGGATCGCTGTGCAGGGCGTGGAGACCGAACACCGCCGCGGCCACCAGGGCGGGAGCGCCCCGCCCCAGAAAGAGCGCCACGAGCCAGTAGACGGCCAGAGTTGCCATGCTGTGGAGGAGGACGTTGACCACGTGCTGCGAGGCGGCACCGCCACGACCCCACCAATGCGCCAATGCATGGCTGTAGACGGTGAGGGGGCGGTAGCCGCGGCCGATCTTTTGCGCACCGTCCCCGTACCAGCTGCGCCAGTAGTCGGTCACCGCCCCCACCTCGGCGACCATCGGGTTGGGAAGGTCGTTGGCCGTGGGCACCTGGACGAAGATCCTGTCGTCGTAC
>QJVU01000242.1 GCA_003235605.1 Planctomycetota bacterium
GTTGCCCACCTTCAACCAGCCGGGCATGCAGGGTTGGATGCTGGCCAACCTCGCCGCGGCGTTGCGCAACACCAAGCGATACGAGGACATGCGCAGGGTATCGGAGCATGCACTGACTCTGCCCCGGGATCACTCGGTTTGGTGGCATCGGAACTTCCTGGCGTTTGCGAGCTACCTCGACGGCGACCTGGATCGGGCTGAGGAACTTGCGGTCGTTCCGGTGGATGGTTACTGGGCCCAGAAGGTCGATGCCCTCGCGATCCGCATCCTGGTGGAGATGGAGAGACGGCGGGGTTTCTTCGCGCGCCGCCGCCTGCTGATCGACAACCTTCCGGAGTACCTCGACTGCTGTCGTGCCGCCGAACAGGATGACGGCTCGGAGCCGGAATTTGCAGCCGATGTGCTGTACGACAAGATCTTCTGTGACGTCACGTGCCTGATGCTCATGGGTTCCTTTGGCCGGAAGTGGCTGGAGCGCCTCTACGTCCGTCGTCGGTAGGCGGTAGATTCATCTGTCATGGCGTCGAGCACACCCTCCATGATGTCGACAGAGAAAGAAGGCACCGGGCTTTCGGCAGGGCCTGTCCTGGTTCTGGTCTTTCTCGTCGGTCTCGGCGTGCTGGCGCGGATACTGGCCAGCTCCAGCGAGCTGTGGCTGGACGAGCTCTGGACGCTCTATGCGACCAAGGCGCTGGGCTCCGCCGCCGAGGTGTTCACCAAGTACCGGAGCTCAAACAACCACCACCTCTACTCCCTGTACTACTACCTGATCGGCGACGAAGGTTCCTGGTTCCTCTACCGCCTGCCGGCGCTCCTTGCGGGGGCGCTGACGATCCCTCTGGTCTGGTTGGCTGCCAGTCCCGCAGGTCGCCTTGGCGCCGCGGTTGCCACCACCCTGACGGCGACGTCCTACGTCATGATCCACTTCGCATCGGAGGCCCGCGGGTATTCCCTCGTGGTGTTCTTCGCGGTTGCGACGCTCTACACGGGCCGCCGCTACCTGCAGGGGCTCCGCTGGACGTGGGCCATCCTCCTCTGGCTCTGTGCGTGCCTGGGCTTCCTGTCTCACATCATGTACTCCCTGGCGTTCGCCGGTGCCTGCGTCTGGCTGCCCATCCGCCTTCTCGTGACGCAGCGCCGCTTGCTGGACGCGCTCCTGCGCAGCCTGCAGGTCCTGGGCGTGCCGATGGCCTTCTTCGTCTGGTTCTACCTCGCCGTCATCCGCCACCTGGAGGTCGGCGGGGGCCCACCGTTCACGTGGGCGGCCATCCTGACCAAGACGCTCTCCTATGCCGGGGGTGGCCCGGCTTCAGGGCCTTTCGCCACGGTCGTTGCCCTGGTGACGGCGGCCGTATCCCTCCACGCCGTTCGTCGGCTGCGCCTGCAGAAGGAGTGCGCCGGCGAGTGGCTGTTCTTCGGGACGACCGCCTTCGTTGCGCCGGCCGTGACGCTGGTGCTCCAGCAGCCGCAGGTCATGTTCGTCCGCTACTTCGTCATCAGCATCGGGCTCTGCTACATCGCGGCGGGACACTGGGCAGCGAGCCTCTTCCGGCAGGGACCGAAGCAGAGGCTGGCCCTCGGTGTCGCCCTGCTGTTGTTCGTGATCGGCAACGGTGTACACGTTGCCAGCCTCCTGCGCTACGGACGCGGTGCCTACGTGGAGGGGATGGACTTCATGGCTGCGAGTACGCCTGGCGACATCGTCACGTACACCACCGATCACCGTGACCGCAACGGCCTGGTCATCGACTACTACAAGCGCTTCGTCACGCCGAAGAAGCGATTTGGCTACGTGGTGAGCTACTCGGCCACCGACCACCCTCCGACATGGTGGGTCCTGCATCGCATCGGCGAGCCCACGGACATCCACGAGAGGATCCGGGACCGGTACGGAAACACCTACGTGCTCCAAAAGCACCTCCCGTACTCCGACATGTCCGGCTGGCACTGGTTCCTTTACCGGCTGGTCTCGCCCGGAGGGCCCCGTTGACGGGCGAGAACATCGTCCTGCTGGTGTTCGCCATCCTGCCGCTCTTGTTCGGCGCGGCGCTGGTCTGGTTCTTCCGTCGCAAGACGGGCAAGGGCTGGATGCGCCTCGTCGTCGGCAACGTGCTGGTCCTCGGCCTGCTGCTGTCCGTGGTTCTCCTGGGCGGTGAGATCTACTACCGCTACGTCTACGACACCACCGACTCGTTCGCCCTGACCAAGACGACCCACCGCTGGTTCCAGCGCCACTACCACCGCAACGAGACCGGCTTCCGCGACAGCATGAAGACGTACGAGAAGCGGATCGAGCCGGGCAAGCGACGCATCACCTTCTTCGGAGACTCGTTCACGGCAGGCCATGGGGTTCCCAACGTTGACGATCGCTTTGCGAACCTCGTACGTGCCGCGCGTCCCGAGTGGGAGGTGCACGTCCTGGCACAGAACGGCTGGGAGACCGGGAACGAGCTGGACTTCCTGCGGCAGCAGTTGCCGGCGGACTACATGCTGGACCAGGTGGTGCTGGTCTATTGCCTCAACGACATCTGCGACCTGATCCCGGAGTGGCGGACGACGCTCCGGCGCATCTACGAGGCGAACCAGCCCAGACACGTCTTCAAGCACAGCTACTTCCTGAACACGCTGTACTTCCGCATGGTTGCTTCCGCCGACCCCGATGTCGCCAACTACTTCGACTTCACCCTCGATGCCTACAAGGGCGCCATCTGGCGGCGCCAGGAGTCGCGGCTGCGCGACTTTGCTGAGTGCGTCCGCCAGCGGGGGGGCCACCTGCGCGTGGTGACGTTCCCTTTCCTGCACAACCTGGGCAAGAGCTACTCCTTCGAAGCAGTTCACCGGCAGCTCGACGGACTCTGGAAGTCCCTGGACGTGCCCCACCTGGACCTGCTGCCCCTCTACCGGTCCAAGGTCGGCGAGGACCTCGTGGTGGGCGCCCACGACGCC
>QJVU01000760.1 GCA_003235605.1 Planctomycetota bacterium
CGTCAGCCAGCAGAACACCTTCACCGGCCGCCTCACCCGGAAGATGCTGGACCGGGTGCTCCGCCGGTCGATAGTACGGAGTCAGGTACATTCTTATCGTTTCGCAGCGAAACAATAAGAATGTACCTGAACTCCGTACTATCGACGGCCGCCGCCACCGCCGCCGAACTGGCGGAACAGGTCCCCGAGGTTGAAGTTGGGGTTGGAGCCGGAGTCGGGGAAGAAGCCTCGCGGCAGGCCCGGGCTGTTGCCCAGACCACCGCTTCCCTGGCCGAAGCCGCTCTGGGTGACGCGGCCGCCCTCGGCGCGGGATCTGCCCCGTCCCGGGCCCTCCTGGGTGATGGCCCGGCCGTCCGCGCCCTGGCCCCGTCCGGCCCCCAGGCCGCCACCGCCGCCGGGGCCGGCCGGTCCCGCGGGTCCGCCACCACCCTGATCCTGGCTCGGCCGCCGCGGCAGTACAGGCACCAGCGCCACCCCAGGCTTCAGCACGTCCTTGAAGCGCTGGTCGAAGACGAAGTGGCGCGTGTACTTCTTGATCGCGCCTTCGGGATCTTCCACCTCGGCAGCGCCGCCGCGGTTGCGGCTGGCAAACTTGCGCTCCAGGGTGAACTCGATCTTGATCACCTTGGGCAGCTGGTCCGCGACGCTGGCATCCCAGTCGTTCAGTTCCTCGGCGCTGTGACCCAGAGTCTGGTAGTAGGTGATGTTGAAGCTGCGGATCCGGTCGTGCACCAGTTGGAAGGTACCCTGGGTCGTCAGGTCGTCGTCCACCAGGGGATCCTCCCTGCGCCACAGCTCCATGAGCCCCGCGGTCTCTGCGTTCGGCTTCAGCCAGTAGCCGACCTCGCAGATGCTGGGCTTCTGCGACCGTTCCGTCGTGTCGAGGACAAAGTTGGCAGCATCCGTGGAGGTGAGGAAGTCGATCTTGTCGGCGGCGAAGCCAGCGATGTCGTGGTTGCGGCCGAGGAGGACCTTGTTCTTCTTGATGTTGTAGTACCAGAGTCCTTCCAGGTCCCGCTGCAGGAGGTTGAGGATGCGGGCGCCGGCCTCGGTGGACTCGGTCTGATCATTGACCTTCTCCCGGGCCTGGAGGATGCCGATGAAGGAGGTCGCGACCACCACCATCACGGCGGCGGAGATCGCGATCGCGAGGAGCACCTCGATCAGGGTGAAGCCGTGCGGTGCCCTGGCATTGGTCCTGGTATCGCTCATCTGTCGCTAGAGCCTCCGCTGCCGGCAGCCCCGGCGCCCGCCGTGGTGCCAGACTTGTTCAGGGTCTCCGCCTCCTCGGGGGTGAGACCGTTCAACGCCAGGGTGGATATCCGGGCCTTCAAAACGAAGTAGGCGTGACGAGAGCCGTCACCCCGGGGGCGGACATTGGGAAAGAACACGAAGACCGCCACGTCCACGAACTCGTCCTCGGCGATCGGAGTCTCCTCGGTGCCGCTATCGGTGCTGTAGTTCTCCTGCTTGGCGCGCTGCTCCGTCCGGAAGTCGTACAGGGACTTGCCGGCGCGCTGGGCGCCACGGATGTCGTCGCGTTCCTTCTGCCACAGCATGCGCTCCCGGGTCTGCTCCGATGCCTCCGACTCGAGGCCCTCGGCGTACCTGGTCTCGACCTCGCTGATGAACTCCTCGCCGACCGCGATCTCGTACCACCAATCCTCCTGCTCGTCCTCGAAGCCGGGGATGGGGTGCTGGTCGCCGTTCTCCGGCGGCATCTCCCGGTGTCCGGCCTGCAGCTCGGAGAGGATCCGCTCGGCGTGCTCCCGGGCAATGAGCCAGTTGCGGGCCTCGATGGCGTCGGTGATCGCCTCGGTACGCGTGCCGAGCATGGAGAAGGTCACCAGGGACAGGATGGCGATCGCGATCAGGGCTTCGATCAGGGTGAAACCCCGCGCGGTCGTCCTGGAGTCCGTTTCGTGTGCCATCAGCGGTGTGCCATCTAGAAGTTGCTCTCCACGGGCAGCTCGAGCCGATGTTGTGCGCCGTCGTCGCTCTGGATCACCTGGGTCGCCCCGTTCAGGCCCCACAGGTGCAGCGTCCAGATGGTCTTGCTCTCATCGTCGCCGGCGAGCTTGAAGTAAAGCGTTTGGTCGGCGGTGAAGCCGTTCTCGTCGAAGGCGATCTCCACGATCCCCCGGGTGACCGTGGCCCTGTCGCCGGAGTTGTAGCCCAGCAGGACCACGCGCTCATTGGAGTCCACCGGCATCCACTTCAGCGCGACCTCGTTGCCTTCGACCGCCGTCTGGAGGGAGACCAGTTCCTCCTCCGGAGGCAGCACCATCCGGTAGAGGCTGTTGTCCAGGTCGAACTCCAGCCTGTAGGGCTTGCCCTGCAGCCTGGCCTCGGAGCGCACGAAGTCCAGCTCGCTCTGGATCTTGCCGGTCGTGGCCTTCAGGGCCGAAGACGGGATCCAGGCCCCCATGTTGACCGAAACCACCCGCAAGGCGAGGGCCATGATGGCCACCACCACGAGCATCTCGATCAGCGTGAAGCCGGTTTGTCCCGATCTGAGTCGCACTAGCTCTTCTTGCGGTCTTTGAGGGTCTTGGAGGAGATGTCGTCTTCGGTGTCCGGCGTCTGGTCCCGACCATAGGAGATCACCTCCCAGGTCCCCTGGTCCTCGCCCTTGCGGATCTCGTACTCGGTCCCCCAAGGATCCTTGGGGGCCTCGGAGAAGCCTTCCAGGTAGACCCGGTTCTTGTGATCCGGGGTGATCAACTCATCCAATGTGGGGACCCTGCAGTTATCCAAGAAGTAGAGCTTTACGGACTCGTGGATCTGGCCCACGCTCTGTCTTGCAACTTCGTCCTCGGACGTAAACACGTGGCGCATTACCGCGGGGCCGACGATGGTGGCCAGCAGGCCGAGGATGACGATCACCACCATGATCTCCACCAGCGTGAAGCCCAGCTGGCGGCGGGTCGTTTTGCGGTGGGC
>QJVU01000486.1 GCA_003235605.1 Planctomycetota bacterium
AGCAACGCCTCGAACGGGAAGAGGACATCGACCTCGTGCAGACAGCTCCCAACGTGACCTACAAGGTCGTCACTACGGATGCTGAGGAGCGGGAGATTCACTCCCCCGCAGAGCTCCCGGACCCGTCCCACATCACCGAGTACCTGGAGCCAATCGTGACCTGCAACATCGTGGTGCCCACCACCAGCATCGGCGCGGTGATGAAGCTCTGCACCGACAGGCGGGGGACCTACGAGAAGACCGAGCACTATGGCCGCGAGCGGGTCATGATCTCCTTCAGGCTGCCGTTCGCGGAGATCATCTACGACTTCCACGATCGGCTGAAGTCGCTGACCCGTGGCTACGGCACAATGGACTACGAGGTTGCCGGTTACGAGCACGCGGATCTGGTCAAGGTCCGCATCCTCGTTGGTGGCGAAGAGGTCGACGCGCTCTCGCTGATATGCCATCGGGAGCAGGCCGAGCGCCGGGGCCGGCTGCTCCTGAAGCGACTCCGCAAGGAGATCCCCCGGCATCTGTTCGAAGTGGCCTTGCAGGCGGCCATCGGCGGCAAGATCATTGCCCGTGAGAACATCGCACCGCTTCGCAAGAACGTCACCGCCAAGTGCTACGGCGGCGACATCACCAGAAAACGGAAGCTTCTGGAGAAGCAGAAGAAGGGCAAGAAACGGATGAAGCAGGTGGGCAACGTGGAGATCCCGCAGAAAGCCTTCCTGGTGGTCCTGCAGTCCGACGAGGATGAACGGTGATGGAAGAGCACGACGTCGGCGCGGCAGCACTGGACGTAGGTTTGGCCGCCGTCGGTACGCCTGGCGAACACCGCAAGCGCTACGGGAAGGTCCGCGCCAACCTGGAGGCCTTCGGCATGGCCATCCTCATGGCGGTGCTCCTCAAGTACTTCGCCATCGAGGCCTACGTGATCCCCACCCCCAGCATGCAGCCCACGATGATGGGCTCCGCAGAGGCGGGTTTGCGGGACCGCATCCTGGTGGACAAGATCCGCTACGAGATCTTCGAGCCCAAGCGGTGGGATGTGGCAGTGTTCCGCTACCCATTGCGCCAGATTCAGAGCTACGTCAAGCGCATCGTGGGTGTCGGTCCCGAGCAGCTGCAGATCGTCTGCGGCAACCTCTACACCAGGAAAGTGGCCAACGACCCCTGGCAGATCGCGCGCAAGCCTGACCGAATTCAGCGGGGCCTGTGGAAGGAAATCTACCCCCTGCGCTACGAGATGGACGTGGGAACCGACCGGGACATTCTGCGCGACTACTTCAGCTGGCGCAGGACAAAGCCGAGCTTCGAACGCCCTGACGTCCTGACCGCCGACATCAAGGCGGGAGATTCCATGGACCTGCTGTACCGCGATGCCCGCCACCAGGGCTTCGCGAACCAGATCTACGATGGGTATGCCCCTCACGTCGCTCGCATCATCCGCGATGCCAACCCGGTGACCGCTCTGGATGATTCCCGCGTGGACAATGGGAAGTTCGGTGTGCAGGACGGGCGGATCAGCTGCACGCTCAGACCATCGCGCACACCAAGGCAGGTGACGCTGGAGCTCGAGGTAACTCTGGCGCGGCTGGCGTTCCGGATGGTGGTGGCCGGAGGCAAGGCCCGCCTGCAGGTCGTCCAGACCCAGAAGGCCCGCATCCCGGAGAAGATCCTGGACAGCTCGGATGAGTTCGACTTCGAGCTGCCCGCCGGCGAGGAGACGCCCATTGCCTTTGCCCATGTGGACGATGAGCTCATCGCCTGGAGGGATGGCGATGTCGTCGGTCGGCTCGGCTGCGAGCAGCACAGGATCGAGACCGACCTCAACCCGGCACAGGTCACGGCTCGCTTCGCGATCGAGGATGGTGGCAAGATCACGCTTTCGGACATCAGGATCGACCGCGACCTGCACTACACCCGCAGCGGGCACGACATCAGGCCGGGCCAGGTGATCGACATCCCCCCCGACCACTTCTTCATGATGGGGGACAACACCCTGAGTTCTGCCGACTCCAGGGCCTGGACATCGATCAAGATCGGGATCGACGAGGACAACAACATCGTCGACCCGAAGAAACACTCATCCGCGAAGGTGATCCGGGGCAACAAGCGCCCGAAGCCGTTGTCCGAGCCACCCCTTTCCGACGACAACCCGTTTCCGTGCATGAAGGACGGCAAGGACTGGGTGGCGTTCGGCGACTATCTGGGTCAGATGTACCGACTCAAGGCAAAGGTGCCGAAGTACTGGGGCATCGGGACTGCGAAGAACGGTGATGCCGCCAACGGCATCGACAACTCGGCGGAGTTCATCTCGAACAGAGGTGGTGCTTTTGTTCCCGAGGAACAGCACGAGCCGTTCGTGCCGAGGGAGCACATCCAAGGCCGGCCGTTGGTCACCTTCTTCCGGTCGTTCGACAGCTTCTTCTTCAACCGCTGGATCCGCTGATCGTCACCGACCCGGAAGCCACATGGAGGAACTACTACGCACCAAGAACCTGACCAAGTCCTACCGCCGGCGCAAGGTGGTGGACGAGGTCAGCCTCATGGTGACTCCCGGCGAGATCGTCGGGCTGTTGGGCGCCAACGGAGCCGGCAAGACCACGTCGTTTCGCATGGTGGTCGGGATGATCCGACCGGACCGGGGCGCGGTGATCTTCCGGGGAAAGGACATGACCAAGGCGCCCATGTACCACCGCGCCCGGCGGGGAATGGGCTACCTGTCCCAGGAACCCTCGATATTCCGCAAGATGACGGCCCTGGACAACATCGTGGCCATTCTGGAGGCCCGGCGCGTGCCGAAGAAGGAACGCCTGAGCGAGGCGGGTCGGCTCCTGGAGGAGTTGCAGCTCGGCCATCTGGCCAACTCCCTGGCGGAGAACCTCTCCGGTGGTGAGCGCCGGCGCCTCGAGATCAGCCGTGCCCTGGCCACCAAGCCCACCCTACTTCTG